>CAYVXQ010000015.1:0-12189 GCA_964454625.1 uncultured Candidatus Saccharibacteria bacterium | reverse complement strand
TTTTTAGCTTCAATTTTTGAAGCGTCAAAGTAAAACTTAAATCCGTCAAACTCAATCGGCAAGCTTCTAAAAATCCGGTCGGTTTTGACATAGTAAAGCATCTGCGTTTTCCAGAAGAGAATGACATCCTTTTCATCGGTATAAACCTTTTCGTAGATATTGTTATGAAATGGCGTTGAATTGAAATAGATTGAGCCGCTTTCCGTAAAATAGCGGTTAAAAAAGGAATGGAGTTTGTCAAAAAGTTCGTCCCTAAATTTGGGGTGGCTTTTTAGTGCCGCTTCAATATCTTTTTTAAGAATATCCTCAATCTTGCGGTAGTAATTTGACTTTATCCTCATCAAATTAACAAAACCGCCTTCGCCTTCAATCTTGGCGCCGATAAATACATCTTGCAGGGCTTTGTAAAATTTTTGTTCTTTGGTCATATATTTTAAAAATTATAGCAATTTGTTGACAATTTTAACAGCTAAAAATCCGTTGGGCTTTCTTGCCTTTTTCATCGCTCAACTGCCAGATAACCGCATCTCTCATATTCCAAGTGACAAAATATTTTGCACCCATTCTTTTGGCTTTTTCTACCGCGTCAACCGGAGTGATTGGGGTTTTTAATTCCCAACCGCAAAAGCCCTGTTTAGTTTCTCTGTTGAGCCAAAGCTGAATATCTGGAAAAAAATTGCTTTCTCCTCCTGAAACAGACGGGTCGCTTGTGGCGATCTGAAAAGAATAACCGCCCTGCCCAAAAAATTTATTGAGCCAAGAAATTACTTGCGATCTAAATTCGTTTTCTGTTGCTTTTATATTGGGCATATTTTTATTTCACTGAACTATTCACTTCTTTTTGGATTTCTCTTCAAATATAGATTAAAGTGATTTTTTGCATCCTCCTCAAAAATTCTACCGCCACACTCAGGGCAAACCTTCTTAGTATCTACAGAAGAACTTCCACGCTTAATATGTTTTGATATATTTCTTGAGCACTGACACCAATAAATTTTTCTCTGTTTTGTTTTCATAGTTTTTTCAAGTATATCTAATGTAGCTTGCACTGAAAGATTGCTTGTGTTTCTTAAAATCAATCGTTCTCCATAAATATTTAACAATGGCGTCAAAAACTCGTCTCCCCAGGAAGGCGAGAAAGTTAACACACCGCCAAAATTCACTTCAACTGTTTCCTTTTCCTTTACATCTTTCAAGAACGGCTGCAAAGCCGAAAACGCCTCTCTGCCTGTTTGCCGAGAAATTAAGGTAGTGCCAAATTTTTTTAGTTCTATAATCATATTAATAGGTAATCAGGGCAAGACATCCATGGATATTTTCTTTAACTATTCTGATATCCAAGTTCGCGCCCCCGCCCTTTAATATTAATTTTGCGTCGCCTGTTTGAAAAATTAAATTTATTGAATTTTTTGCAATAACATCTCTGACATATTTTAATCCATTGCCTCTGGCTTCCGGTTGTCTGCCAGAAATTATTTCAGTAAACGCGACTCTTAGTGCCTGCTGATGATTAGTAAGACCTGGCCTTACTCTTTTTAGGGTTTTCAATATTCCCACACCCCTGTCCGCTAAAACAATCTGTTTTTTGTTCAAGTCGTAGCCGAAAAAGATACCGGGGGTATCTGGCCACTGCCCCAAATTGTGGTCATACGAATTATTTCCTATTTCACCGGCAATTGATGTAAGCAAAGAAAATAAATATTTTGCCTCTTTGTTTTTTACCATCAACTCACCCATTTTTGTAACGCGAGCCTGAAACACTCCGCTGTTTTGGCAATAAAACTGGTCGGGAAATTCTTTATGTGAAATTGTCCAGTCCTTGGCAATCTTAAACAAATTGCTCAAAAAAACATCTGTATCTCCAATATCTTTTTTAAATATAACAAAATTACGGCCCATTTTTTGCGCTTTAATATCGCCATTTTTAATTCTATTAAAAACAGCCACTCGGCTAATCCCCAACAGGTCGGCTAATTCTTTTGTGGTGTAAAACTCTTTTAATTCCATAGTTGATTTTATGGTTGTTAAGGTGTTTTGCTCATATTAACATATGCTAACCACGATGTCAATTGATTTTGTGGAAATTGGTAAAGAAAACCCCCTACCAAACCACCTTTCTCTTGCTAATTATCTTATACCACCTTATTTTAATCAGTAATGGCAATAACCGCGCCAATGCCTATAAAACTGTAACATAGTATGACTGTAAAGCCGCAAGAATTTATGCTACATTGCGATAATGCTAAAATTTAAGTTTGTTAAAAAAGAAAAAATCGCTAATTTGCCAGCAACAACCGGCGTCTATTCTTTTAATAAAGGGGCTGAGTTTTTATATATCGGTAAGGCGGTTGATATTAAGGAAAGGGTTCGTAACCATTTTCAACAGCCAACTCTTAAAGACAATGTTTTTATTCCGGAAACCGAAAACATCGGCTTTATTGCCACAAATTCCGAAATAGAAGCACTTATTTTAGAAGCCGAGCTGATTAAAAAATTCCAGCCAAAATACAATACTCAATGGAAAGACGGAAAAAACTATTATTTTGTGGCAATAACTAATGAAAAATTCCCGAGGGTATTTATAACCCACCAACAGCAAAAATCCGAAGCACGAAGCACGAAATCCGAAATAAACACGAATTTTCAAAAGCCAAAAGCAACCCTACGGGGAGTCCGCCTGCTGGCGTCGAGCAAAACTGTTTTGAATTTTGAAAATTTGAATTTTGAATTTGTTTCGGATTTAAAATTTCGGATTTCTAATTTTAATTACATCGGGCCTTTTGTTGACGGCAAAACGTTAAAACAAACTTTGCGGGTTTTACGACGGATTTTTCCGTATCGCACCTGCCGCAATTTACCGAAAAAACCTTGTTTATATTATAACTTAAAACTATGCACAGCACCATGTAAAATAAATCTCAAATCTCAAATCTCAAAACTTAAAACTAAAACTCAAATCTTAAAACTAAAAAAAGAATATAATAAAAATATAAAAAATCTTATAAAAGTTTTACGGGGGCAAAAAACACAGGTCCTAAAAAATCTGCAAAAAGAAATGAAATTAGCCAGTCAAAAGCAGGATTTTGAACAAGCAAGGGTTTTAAGAGACCAAACTTTTGCTTTAGAAAACATTTTGGCTCATAGCCACATCTTCAAACAATCGGAAACTTACAACCCCCTGGGGGTTGTAAGTTCAAGCTGGACAAAAATAGAAAAAGGGCTGCAAAAATTACTTGGCATTAAAATAAAAATAACCCGCATAGAGGGTTATGACGTTTCTAATATACAGGGCCAAGAAGCAACTGGAGGTTTGGTAGTTTTTAAAAACGGCTTGCCTGACAAAAATGAATATCGCAAATTTAAAATAAAAATCAGCGGAAAACCAAATGATACGGCAATGCTTCAAGAAATGATAAGCCGACGGTTAAAGCACAAAGAGTGGCCGCTACCACAAATAATATTGATTGATGGAGGAATCGCCCAGCTTAACGTGGCTATAGCCACGTTAAAATCCGAAATCCGAAATTCTAAATCCGAAACAAGCACGAATCTTCAAAATTCAAAATTCAAAACGATAAAAATTTTGTCCTTGGCGAAAAGAAAAAACGAGCTTTACATTGAAGGACGAATAAAGCCCATTTTATTAAAAAAATTAGCGCAAGAAACAGCAAACCTGATTCTACATATCCGCGACGAAGCGCACAGATTTGCCATAACTTACCATAAAAAATTAAGAAGCAAGGGACTGCTCTCTTAACTAAAGTCACAATAAAAAAGCAGGTGGAAAATAATCCCTGCTCTGGTGGCAAGTTGTCGGTTATTCAGCAGAATTTTGGTAGCTCACTGCTATTCTTACAAAGTAATTCTGTCACCGTCGAAAATCCTTGTCAAATTACTTGCGCGCAAGAGTATATCAGACAGACCAATCAGATTATGCATAAATATTAGGACTTACGGGTTTGCCCTTCAAATTGTCATTCTGAGGGCACCAGCCCGAAGAATCTCGGGCTAAAACGTTATTCTTCGCAAGAGATTCTTCGCCTGCTGGCTCAGAATGACGGCAAACCCGTAAGTCCTAAATATAATAAACTGACCGGTATGGCCTTTGTAGGGCAACCAAAACCTGACTTCGCAGCTTAATCTAAGAAAAAAGAGCTCGCCTAAACTAAAACCAAAAGCCCGGAGCAAACCCACATTTTGCCCGGGCTGTTTTGTTTTGCAAAACTCTACAAATAATAGACCGGAGCGAAAAAAATTTTCGTTTGTTTTATTGTCTTAATATTGGGCAGACCACGCGACAAAAAATAACCTTTCTTGGGAGAAAACTTTTCTAAAAAGCTGAAAAAGCTTTTGCCCGGCGAAGCGGTTTTGGAATATTTAACCTCTATAGGTGTAATCTCAGAATCCTTTTCTAAAATAAAATCAACCTCGGCCTTGCTTTTACTCCGCCAAAAATTGGTCTTAACCTCTCTTCTCGCTAATTGCGAAAAAACAAAATTTTCCGCTAAACTGCCCGCATCGTTTCTTTGCTCAAACGGCTTAAAGTCAGAAAGTAAGTAATTCCTGAAACCGGTATCCACGAAAAAAACTTTGGGGGTTTTGACCAATTCTGTCCGAGGGTTTTTATAAAATGGTTTGAGTAAATTCAAAGTAAAAGTTTGTTCTAAAACAGCCAAGTGTTCTAAAACCGTCTTGTAAGAAAGTCCTGAAACATTGGCAAGTTCTTGATAATTCAGGAGATTGCCAACTTGGCCTGCTAAAAATGTTGCCATCTTTAATAACTCGGCTTGGGTTTTAAGGTTAAGCAGGGCCTTTATGTCTCGCAAAAGATAATTTTCCAAAATACCTTCAATAATCTTTATTTTCTCGTTTTGAGTTTTTGACAAAACCACTGCTGGATAGCCGCCAAACAAAATATATTCTTCTAAATATTTTTCCAAACGCAAATTCAATTCTTCGCCGAAGGCCTTCTTGGGATTAAATTGTTTTAAAATATCCCTAAACCTTAAATTTAGAAGCCCGGCTAATTTCTCATCTTTTGCCAAAAGAAATTCCCTAAAAGAAAATGGGGTCAAGGTAAATTTTACCATTCTACCAACCAAATACTTACCAGTTGAAAAAGTAAGCTCTAAAGAAGAAGACCCGGAGATAATAAACTTTGTCTTAGTAGTGTCAAAAAGATACTTTAATTTCTTGCCGCCCTCTTTGGCATAATGAAACTCATCAATAAAAATAACATCATAGCCATTGTAATACTCCTTAAAATCCTCAATGTTTTCAAATAGAGCCAAATCCTTCTCTCTCTCAAAAGTCAAAAAAGCAGTTTTCTTTTTCGTTTTTTGCAAACCATCAAAAAGATACTGCAAAAAAGTTGTTTTGCCAACCTGTCTGGCTCCAACAATCGCTAAAACCTCTTTTCTGGGCAAAAATGGCTTAATCTCGACTTCAAGTTCTCTGGGAATATAATTTTTTATGTAATTTTGCATAAATTTTAGCAGGGTTATAATTGCCTACTTATCAATTTTAGCAGGGATAGGTCTTTTTGACAAACAAGGTTATCCACAACATCCACAATGGGTTCTCAATCTTCTATCTTGCTTATTTTTAAAAATCCGCTATACTAATACAAGACCAAACAGTATGCAAAGTTTTTTGGGTTGCTTGTTAGGCGCAGTTATTGGCTTAACATTAGCGGTTCTATTGATACCTGGGGCGCAGATACCGGGTGATATTTATCAGGTGATTAAAATTATATTAATGGCGGGTATTTTCTTAGGACTTGTAAATTTTCTTGTTGCGCCCTTGCTCCGTCTCATCTCTTTTCCCATAAGATGGCTCTTTTTAGGGTTTTTCGGGCTTGTTATAGAAATCATTTTTATTGAACTGATTGATATTGTTTTTACTCCTGAAATAACTCTTCGGGGCTTTTGGCCTGTTTTCTGGACTGGGCTTTTGATTTGGCTGGCCACTTCAATTTTAACTAAAATTTGGTCCAGGAACGATTAGCTTTCTTTTCGCAACCATAAAATTATGATAAAAACCATTCTTTTTGTCTTGCAAATTGTTATTCCCCTGCTATTGATGGCTTGCATTTTAATTCAACAAAAAGGTACGGCTTTGGGTTCTTCTTTTGGCGGGGAGGCCGGAGGGTTTTATATAAAAAAAAGGGGCTTAGAAAAAAAAATCTTTTTGGCCTCCATTATCTTGTCTGCCTTGTTTATCGTTATTGCTCTGTTAAATCTTTTGCTCATAAAATAATTGAGGAATCGGGGAGTTTTTCAATTGTTTTATACGCAAGTTTGAGTGGGGTCAGACCCCTTTTAATCTTGCATGCAGTTTTTGAGGGGTCTGACCCCACTCAAACTTGCTATTCAGTTATGAAAAACTCCCCGACCTCCCAAATAATTGAATGCGAAAGATTCTCCAAAATTTAAAGTTCAACAAAACGGCTTTAAGGCCTCCTTCGCTTAAGCAATGGGAACAATTTTTTAGTTTGCTTTCTTATAAAGAAAGGGTGGCTTTTTTTTCTTTTTTAATATGTTTTGTCGTTTCGCTCGGCTTTTTAATCGGTATTTTTATTATCAATCATACTAAAATTCAACCCGCTTCCGGAGGTGTTTACGAAGAAGGAGTGGTTGAGCAACAACCGCGCTTCATAAACCCTCTTTATCTTTCCGACCGCGACATTGACCGTGATTTAGTGGAATTAATCTTTTCCGGGCTTTTTAAATATAATGAACAAGGGGAGCTTGTGCCGGACTTAGCCCAGCAACATGAAATTAAAGAAGACGGCCGAGTAATTGAAGTTTATTTAAGAAAAAATGCTTTTTGGCATGATGGCAAGCCGTTATCGGCGGCTGATGTTGTTTTTACCGTAAATTTACTCCAAGACCCTCAATATCAAAGCCCGCTTAGAACCAAGTGGCTGGGCGTGATAGTTGAGGAAATACCCGGAGAGGCCGTGCGATTTAAATTGCCCAAAAAATACAACGGTTTTTTTGAAAATCTCACCTTAAAAATCCTGCCGCGCCATATATTCAAAGACATTGCTCCGCAAAATTTGCCTTGGAGCTTTTCTTCAACCAAATATCTGATTGGCTCGGGCCCTTTCAAATTCCAAAAATTGGATCAAAATTCAACTTCTGGTTATGTAAAAAAAATTACCTTTAAACGTAATGATGAATACTATGGAACAAAGCCATTGCTGCAAAAAATATCTTTTGTTTTTTACAAAAATTCCGAAGAACTTTTAAAAGCGATTAAAGCCCAAGAGGTTCAGGGCTTTTCCTCGTATGACCTTGCCAATTTCCCAAAAACAAACAGCTTTAAATCCTACGACATTGCTATTCCGAGATATTTTGCATTATTTTTTAACCAAAACAACCAAAGCAATAAAAATTTAACCGAGCCAGAAATAAAAAAGGCCTTGGCTTTAGCCATTGATAAAAACCAAATCATTGAAAAGGTATTTTCTAACAAGGCCGTTGAAGAAAATTCGCCGATTTTACCGGATTTTTTCAATTTTAAAGAACCGGAAATTATCTTTAACAATAACCTCCAAGAAGCCATTGAGACCTTAGAAAAGTCGGGGTTCAAATTAAACCCAACCACCGGATTAAGAGAAAAAACAATGTCGGCTGAAAAACCATTTGTTTTTAAAAAAAATCTCACTTTCCGCAACCAAGGTCAAGATGTGATAGAATTACAAAAATGTTTGTCTAAATTTCCAGACATCTATCCAACAGGAGAAATCAACGGTTATTTCGGCAAAAAAACCAAAGCAGCCGTCATTAAATTTCAAGAAAAATATTATCAAGACATCTTAGCCCCCAGCGGCTTAACTAAAGGCAATGGTGAAGTAAAACAAGGCACCCGTGAAAAACTCAACGAAATTTGCTTTGCCCAAAATGATTCCGCCTTGCCATTGGAAATTACCCTAACCACTTCCGACCGCTTTCCTCTGCCGGAAATTGCCGAGATTATTCAAAAAAACTGGCAAGCCCTCGGCCTTAAAACAACTATTAAAAAAGTGCCGCTGGCGGAACTGCAAACCGATGTTTTAGCCAAAAAAAATTTTGAAGTTCTATTATTTGGCGAGGCCTTGGGAGCTATTCCCGACCCTTTTCCATTCTGGCATTCCAGTCAAAAAAATCACCCCGGGCTTAATATCGCCTCATATAATTCCCAAAAAGCTGACGGTTTATTAGAAAAAGCCCGCGAAAACCAATCGGCCGATGAACAGCAAAATGCCTTGGAGCAATTTCAAGATGTTTTATTAAAAGACCTGCCGGCTATTTTTTTAGTCAGACCAAATTATATCTATTTTCTCTCAAATAAAATCAATGGTTTTGTTGTGCAAAAAATCACCGAGCCAGCAAAAAGATTTTCCACAATAGAAAATTGGTATATTAAAACTCGCCGGGTTTGGAAGTAACTGAAAAATTTTAAATTTTGAACTCTAAATTTTAAATCAATTTTGCGGGCGTGGCGAAACTCGGCAGACGCGTAAGTTTCAGGAACTTATGGGAGCAATCCCGTGGAGGTTCAAATCCTCTCGCCCGCACCATTTTAAAATAACAAATAAAATAAGTGTCCTCGCAACACTAATCTTTATGGCAAAAGAAAGATTTAAACTAATTTGCTCCAGTTATGTTTTGTTGGTTAAAGACAATAAAATTTTGCTGGGCAAAAGACAAAACACCGGTTATATGGACGAGTTTTGGCATTTGCCCGCTGGACATAAAGAAGAAGGCGAAACAGCAACCGAATGCTTAATCAGAGAAATAGCCGAGGAGATTGGACTTGAATTAAACCAAAAAAACATCAGATTCGTTCACGCTATGTGCCGCAAAGAAAACGACGAGCGGGTTGACTTATTTTTTGAGGTAAAAAACTATAAAAATGAGGTGCAAAATATGGAACCGGAAAAATGCTCAGAACTAAAATGGTTTAACTTGAACAATCTACCCGAAAATACTGTCCCCTATGCGAAGCACGCCATTGAATGCTACAACCAAAATATCTTCTTTTCAGAATTTGGCTGGGGCAAACAACAATCTTCATTTTAATTTACTGCGAATTACGAAATGCCAAAAAACAAGGTCTGTCGCAATGTTTACAACCCGAGTTTAAACAGTACTGTTTAAACTCGGGTTGTAAACATTGAAAAGCCGGCGGCTAAGGACGGACCTTAAAAAGGCATTTCGTAATTCGCAGTAAATTAAATTTAAACATTTATGGAATCACAAAAAAACATTCAAACAAAACCAACAATTAAAAGAACGATGCGCAAAGCCGCGCCATGTTTAAGAATCATACCCTTGGGCGGTATGGAAGAGGTCGGACGAAATATGACGGTGTTTGAATATGACAAAGACATCGTCATTTTAGATATGGGCATACAATTTCCCGAAGAAGATATGCCGGGCATTGATTATATTATTCCCAGCATCAGCTATCTGAAAGGCAAGGAAAAAAACATCAAGGCGGTTATTTTCAGCCACGGCCATCTTGACCACATTGGGGCTGCTCCATTACTTTTGCCAAAGCTCGGCTACCCCCCGGTTATGGGTCGTGATTTAACAATCGCTATGATAAAAAAACGAATGGAGGACTTTGAAAGAAACTCGGCCAAGCGGTTAGATATTATAAAAATAAACTCGGTGAACGACCGCTTTAATTTGGGAAAATTTCGCATTGGTTTTTTTAATGTTGAACACTCCATTGTGGACGCGGTTGGCGTGATTATCGGCACCCCCCAAGGAACAATCGTTCATCCGGGCGATTGGACAATGGAAAAAAATCCTATGAGCGGCCAGCCGTTAACTTATCATCATTTATCCAAGCTTCCCCGCCCCAAAATCCTAATGTTAGAAAGTTTAGGCGCCACCAATAGCTCTCCGGAAATGGTTTCGGAAAAAAAAATGTATGCCAATCTGGAAAAACTAATTGCTCAGGCGCAAGGCAAGGTGATTATCGGCACTTTCGCTTCTCAAATCAGAAGAATCAGCCATCTTTTTAAATATGCCAAACAAATCGGCAAAAAAATCGCTTTGGACGGGTACAGCATGAAAATAAATGTGGAGATTGCCCGGGAACTCGGCTACATAAAAGATGTCAAAGAAACCATTATTACTGTCAACAATATCAATAAATACCCCGATGAAAAAATTATTGTTATATGCACCGGGGCTCAGGGCGAGGGCAACGCTGTTTTATCTAGAATCGTAAGCGATGACCATAAATTTATTAAAATTAGAAAAAACGACACTATTATTTTCTCTTCTTCAGTAATTCCCGGCAACGAGAGAACGATTCAGCGCCTGAAAGATAATCTCTACAGAAAATGCGATAATGTTGTTCATAGCGACATTATGGACGTGCACGCCAGCGGCCACTGTAATGCCGACAGCATTAAAGAAATAATCAAGCAAATTCAGCCGGACTTCTTTTTGCCTGTCTATGCTAACTATTATGTGTTAAAAGAAGCGGCTAATCTGGCTAAAGGTATTGGCTTTCCTGAAAAAAATATTTTTGTTTTAGACAATGGTTCAATTATTGAATTCTGCGATAAAGAAACCAGGGTTTTAAATAAAAAAGTTGATACTGGCTATGTCTTTGTTGACGGTTTGGGCATTGGCGACATCGGCGAAGTGGTTCTGCGGGACCGCCAGGTCTTGTCGCAAGACGGAATGTTTGTTATTATTGCGGTAGTTGACCGCCAGTTGGGCAAAGTTAAAGGCTCGCCCGACATTATCTCGCGCGGTTTTGTTTACCTTAGAGAATCAAAAGAACTTTTAAGAAAGGTGCGAAGAAAAGTCATTGGCATTGTTGATAAAGCGGCCAGCCCAAATAATGTTATCAACCCTGACTACATTAAAGAGGAAATTAGAAATCAAATCGGCGAATTTTTGTTTTACAAAACCCAAAGACGGCCGATGGTCTTACCAGTTGTTATAGAGGTCTAACGACGGAAAATCCTAAATCCGAAATCCTAAATCCTAAACAAATCCTAATGACCAAAATTCTAAATGACGCCATAGCCGTCACCCTGAGCGAAGCGAAGGGTCTCGTTGTTTGAGATCCTTCGCCCTAACGGACTCAGGATGACACTTCGTGTCATTTTGAAAATTTGAATTTTTGATTTGTTTAGAATTTAAAGTTTAGAGTTTGAAAAATTTTATGAAAATTTTTTCAGGTATTCAGCCCTCGGGCGAAATTCATATAGGAAATTATCTGGCGGCTATCAAGCAATGGGTGGAAATTCAGAACAACAATGATTGCATTTTTTGCATTGTTGACTGGCACGCCATCACCGTGCCTTATGATGTCAAAAATCTCCAGCAAAAAATCAGGGAAGCAGCTATAATTTATTTAGCGGCGGGGCTTTATCCAGAACAAAACATCATCTTTGTTCAATCACAGGTGAAAGAGCATAGTGAATTGACTTGGCTATTAAACACCGTTACCCCAATCGGCGACTTACAAAGGATGCATCAGTTCAAAGAAAAATCAGCCAAGCATATTAAAAATGTTTGCGCCGGGCTTCTGAACTACCCGGTTTTAATGGCCGCTGACATTTTGCTTTACCAAATCGACCTTGTGCCAGTCGGAGAAGACCAAAAACAGCATGTGGAATTGGCCCGGGAAATTGGCCGAAGATTTAACGCGAGATTTACTGAAACATTCAAATTACCCAAAGCTCAAATTCTAAAGCAGGGTGCTCGCATAATGTCTCTTACCGAACCCAATAAAAAAATGTCAAAGAGCGACCCAGAACAAAGCCGGCTTGGGCTTTTTGACATGCCCGAACAAATAAAAAAGAAAATCGCTTCCTCAACCACTGACAGCGGCAAAGAAATAAAATACAGCCCCAATGAAAAACCCGGCATCTCTAATCTGCTGACTATTTATAGTTTATTTGCTGAAAAACCAATCAAAGAAATTGAAAAACAGTTTTTTGGCAAGGGCTATGCCCAATTTAAACAGGACTTAACCGAAATTTTAATTGAAAAATTGGCTATTTTTAGAAATAAAAAACAGGAGCTTGAAAAGACACCTGAAATTATTGAAAGTATTTTGAAACGGGGCGCTGACAAAGCCCGCACCATTGCCCAGCAAACAATGCAAAAAGTCAGAATTGCTATGGGCTTAGCCTAAAGATTCCACCTGTGGAAAAACCTCTTGACC
>CAYVXQ010000014.1:0-12782 GCA_964454625.1 uncultured Candidatus Saccharibacteria bacterium | reverse complement strand
TAAAATAATAAAATGCTTTGCGTTAAAAGAACATTAAAGATTTTTGTTATATTCGGGACCTTATTGGTGCCGCTGTTTTTTGCGTCAGCTGACAGTTTAGGCCAGAGCCGCGTTTTTTTTGTGGAAAAGACGTTTGACGTTCAAGAACGTTTGCAAATATCAGCCACTCTCAAAATCGTTTCTAATAATGCCTATTTTTATGTTGAAGACGATTGGTATCGTAATTTAAAAGACGAGCCGCGGCAAATTTTTGATTTAAGTTTGTTAAACTTAGTTAATGAATTTGAAACAACTATTTATCCCCAACTGACAACTATTTATGGCTCAGAATGGAAGCCGGGCATTGACAATGATTCAAGGGTTGCTGTGCTCATACATCAAATGAAAAAAGGCGCGGCTGGCTATTTTCGCACCCAAGATGAAATGCCGCTCGTTCAAGCGCCTGGTTCTAATGAACGAGAAATGGTTTATCTAAACATTGAGGCCGTGCCCTCGGTTTTAGTTAAAAGTTATTTAGCCCATGAGTTCACCCATTTAATTACTTATAACCAAAAGGACCGTTTGCGCGGCATAGAAGACGATGTTTGGCTTAATGAAGCTAGGGCTGAATACGCCTCTACTTTTCTGGGTTATAACGACGAATATCAAGGCAGTTATTTAGAGCAGAGAACTAAAAATTTTATTGACAATCCTCGCGATTCTATCACTGAATGGGCTGAGGCGGAGGAGGATTACGGCGCTTTGGATATTTTTATCCATTATTTTGTCGAAAGATATGGCGTGGGCGTTTTGTCTGACTCGTTGAAGTCAGGCCTAACCGGCATTTCTTCATTAGATGTTTCTTTAAAAAAATACGGTTTTAATAAAACATTTGCTCAAATTTTTACCGACTGGACTTTGGCGGTTTTTTTGAACGATTGTTCTTTGGGGCCTGATTATTGTTTTCAAAGGATGGCTCTGCAAAAAGTCAAAGTGGTGCCGTCTTTGATTGTCTTGCCTAATGTTCAGGAATCCAATTTTAATTTAACTTATCCGGCTAAGAATTGGGCTGGCTATTGGTATCGTTTTATGGGCGGAAAAGGTAAGCTTGATTTGCAGTTTCAAGGCGACCCCCGCGTGGTCTTTACTGTTCCTTATGTTTTATGCTCTATCAATAATGGGTGCTCGGTAAATTATTTAAAGCCAAATCAAAACGGAATAGGCCAGTTGAGTTTTGCTAATTTCAGCAGCGACTTTACTGCTTTAACTTTAATTCCTTCTATTCAATCAAAGGTTAGCGGCTTTAATAAGACAGAGTTGTCTTATAATTTTTCTTTATCGCTAAAAACCAAAGACGAGCAAGCCGAGGCGCTTCTTATCGCTCAACTACAACAACAATTAACTGAATTGCAGGAAAAAATCATTCAAGTTAAAATCAAAATTACTGAGTTGTTGGCTCAAAGAAATCAGTTTGTTAATTGCCAGCAATTCTTTGAAGAAGCGCTTTGGCCGGGAACGAAAAGTGATTCAGTAAAATGTTTGCAAGGTTTTTTAACAAAACAAGGCAAAGAAATTTATCCCCAAGGCATTGTCTCGGGTTTTTTCGGCCCCCTCACCCAAGAGGCGGTGAAACGTTTTCAAAACAAATATGCTGACGAAATTTTAACTCCCCTTGGCCTGAAAGCTCCCACTGGCATTGTCGGCCCAGCCACTTTGACAAAGATTAAGAAATTATTTTAGTGCAATAAGGTTTTTAGTTGTATAATGAAAAAACATAAATATGGAAGTTGCTAATGACATAACTTTTTTCGCTTTAACCAATTTTCGTCAAAGCGAGCAGAAATTCGGCATTAGAAGAAAAGACCGTCGCCAGCATATGTATGTAATCGGCAAAACCGGCACAGGCAAAACCGCTTTGTTGAAAAATATGGCTTTGCAAGACATCCTTCATGGCGATGGTTTGGCTATTGTTGACCCGCACGGCGAGTTTACCGAAGAGATCTTAGACCGTATTCCGGCCAGCCGCGTCGGCGATGTTATTTATTTCAACCCGGCCGACACTGATTTTCCCATTAGTTTTAATATCTTGGAAGTGCCTGACCTCAAGTATAAGCACTTGGTGGCTTCTGGCCTAATTGGCGTTTTTACTAAAATTTGGGCTAATGTTTGGTCAGCCCGAATGGAATATATTTTAACTAATTGTATTCTAGCTTTGCTGGATACCCCCGGCACCACTTTGTTGGGCATTATGCGTTTATTGGTTGACAGGGATTATCGCCAGAAAATTGTTGACAATGTACAGGACCCGGTTGTTAAATCGTTTTGGCTTAATGAATACGAGCAATGGAGAGACCAGTACAGAAATGAGGCCATAGCTCCGATTCAAAACAAAGTCGGCCAATTTCTTAATGTTTCTTTGGTGAGAAATATCGTCGGTCAGCCCGAAAGCACTTTAAACATTCACGAGATAATGGACACGGGAAAAATTTTGCTGGTGAATGTTTCTAAGGGCAGAATTGGCGAAGACAACTCGGCATTATTGGGCGCAATGTTGATTACCAAGATTCAATTAGCCGCTATGGAAAGGGTGAGAATTAGCGAGGAGCAACGTAAGGATTTTTTCTTGTATGTGGACGAGTTTCAAAATTTCGCCACTGATTCATTCGCCACCATTTTATCAGAAGCAAGGAAGTATCGTTTAAATTTGGTTTTAGCCCATCAATATATTGGCCAGTTGGTCGTTGACAACAACACCAAAGTAAGAGACGCGGTTTTTGGCAATGTGGGCACCTTGATTTCTTTCAGGGTTGGAGCAGCTGACGCGGAATTTTTAGAAAAAGAGTTTGAGCCCGAGTTTGTTATCCAAGATATTGTTAATCTGCCTAATTATCAAGTTTATCTACGATTGATGATTGACGGCGTAACTTCTCGCCCCTTTTCCGCTCAGACCTTGCCGCCCTTAGCAATATCTGAAAATAAACAGAATAGAGATAAAATTATTCAGACATCGCGAGAGCGCTACGCTCAGCATAGAATTGATGTGGAGCGGGATATTGCTCGCTGGTCGGGGATGATGGACGGGCCCGCATCATCGGCCGCTCCTTCTCCCAGTCCTTCGGGCCTTTATGACGCCAAGTGTTCTTTGTGCGGCAAATGGACCAAACTCACTTTCTCGCCTGATGGCGTTCGGCCGGTTTACTGCAAGTCCTGCTTTAAAAAAGTTGACAGAGACAAGGATTTGCCTTTGAGCCACAACGACAAAGATATTCATTCTTCTGGTTCATCTGGCAAAAAAACCAACGAAAAGTTTACTACTTTGGAGGATTTAGGCATAGAATTTAATGCTCCTCGGTCAGCGGCTGTTCCGGAAATAAAGTCGGTGTTGAAAGGCAGCACAGAGAAAAGAAGAGAAGTGCCCCCGGCTATTTCTTTAGAAGAAGCGATGAAACGAGAGCCCCAGTTGGTGCGAAAAACCCAAAAGAGAAAAGTAAATTTAGATGAATTACGTAAGGTCTTGGAGGAATCATTGGCTGACGAGAAAAAAGAAGAGTTTCCAAAACAAGATACTGCTAATAATAATGATGATGAGGAGGATCGGGTGGACGAAGAAAAAGCGATGGAAAGAAGGAGATGAGAATGACCAATTATTCTAATTATTCTAATTAACCTAAATAATGTCCAATGACCAAATCCCAAAAAGAAACAAACAATGAAAGATTAGAAATTTTTTAGGCATTGGGATTTGGGATTTATTTAGAATAATTAGAATAATTAGGTTAATTAGAACAATTAGAAATTCAGTATGTCTCAAACCCCTATTTTTGACAAAGCCATAAACGAAATTTTAATCGCCCTATCACCACATCAGAGAACCTGCCCCCAATGTGGCAGTGTTTTTGATATTTTTCAGGAGGATATTGAGTTTTACAAAAAATTAAAAGTGTCTCCGCCAACACTGTGCCCTTCTTGTCGCTTACAAAGGCGACTGGGGCACCGATTAAATCTTCTGCCGATCTTTTATAAAAAAACCTGTGCAGCACCCAACCACCAAGAGAAAATACTCTCTTTTTTTTCTGAGAAAAATCCAGTTAAGGTCTATGATGACCAGTATTATTTTTCTGACAAATGGGAGGCATTAGAATGCGCTCGCGATTACGATTTTCAAAAGACATTTTTTGAGCAGTTTCATCAATTAGCCCTGGTTGTACCCCACAAAGCTCTTTTTCACGACCCCAAAAGCGTCAATTGCGATTATGTTGTTGGCGGCGTTGCTTCTAAAAATTGTTATTATGTGGGCGTGCCTTATCGCTCAGAAAACATTTATTATGGTTCAGTGCCAGCTTATTGCAAGGATTGTCTTGAGGTGATGGATTCTGACAATTGCGAGCAATGTTATGAAATTGTCTATTGCGAACATTGCTATAATTGTCATTTTTGTCAGGAATGCCGCGATTGTTTAAACAGTTGGTTTCTTTACGACTGCCGCGGTTGTTCTTTTTGCTTTGGCTGCGTTAATTTGCGAAACAAGCAATACTATTTTTTAAATCAGCCGTTGAATAAAGAGGAATATCAACATAAAATAAACGAGATTAAAACGGAGAGCAGAAAGGTTTTAAGAGAATATCAGACAAAATTTTCTGAAATTCTTCATGGAGCAATAAGAAAGGGCATTAATAATGTTAGAGCGCAAAACTCTTTGGGCGATCTTTTACGAAACTGCCGCAATTGCTTTTATTGTTTTAGGATATTATCGGGCGGCGGTGAAAGTTTGAGATATGTTTCTGATGCTGAAAAAGTCGCTGATTTAATGGATGTTTTTGGCAGCACCAATTCTTCTTTATGTTATGAGTCAACTGGTATAGGCGATTCCAGCCAAATTAAATTTTCTTTGCACTTAAGGGCAAACTGTCGAGAAATGGAGTATTGCGTCGAATGTCAGAACTCTCAATACTGCTTTGGTTGTATTGGCTTGAAAAACAAACAATATTGCATCTTCAATAAACAGCACAGCGAGCAGGATTATTGGCAGACGGTAGACAAGATTAAAAGCGATATGTTGGAAAGAGGAGAGTATGGCCAGTTTTTTCCTTTATCAATAAGTTTGATGCCTTATCAGGACTCAACCGCGCAAATTGAATTTCCTTTAACCAAAGAAGAAATTATAAAAAACAACTGGCATTGGCAAGATGAGGTTGCGAGCGATATTGATTTATCTAAGTTTCAAACCGTTAAGACAGAGGATTTACCAGATGATATTGTTGATGTCTCTGATGATATTTTAGACAAAGTTATTTTATGCGAGCAAACTGGCAAACCCTTTCGTTTAACCAAATTTGAGTTGGATTTTTATCGTTCCCATAAATTGCCTCTGCCAGCCGTGCATCCCTTGCAACGAATTAAAAATCGTTTTGCTTTTCGTCACCCTTTTAAATTGTGGCAATATCCTTGCTCCAACTGCGGCCGAATGATGTATTCGGGCTGGGACCCCGCCAAAAAATACAAAGTGTATTGCGAGCGGTGCTATCTTGACGAAGTTGTTTGAGGTGTTTACAACCCGAGTTCAAACATTCTCAAAATGTTTGAACTCGGGTTGTAAACATAAACATTATGCCATATAGAGAAATTTTTGAAAAAGAACAACCATTTCATATTATCGCCCATGCTGTTGAGGGGAGGAATATTTTTGAAAATGAAGCAGATTGTTATCGTTTTATTTTTCAACTGCATGCCGCTAATGTAGGTAAGCCAGGGATTAATTTGTGGCGTAAAGATATTACGGAAGCGGCCAAGGCCTTACTGCGTGGCGATCAAATTTCGCCACAGCTTGTGATTGAAGAAAAATCTCCCATGGTTTCCATCTTAGATTTTGTCTTGAATGTAAATCATTATCATTTATATTTAGTTTCAAATATTGATAACGGCATTCCTCTATATATGCAAAAGCTTAACGGGGGCTTTGTAAGATATTTCAATTTGAAGCATAAACGTAAAGGTGTTTTATTTAGCAGCCGCTACAAAAGCATCCCTATCCAAACAGATTTTCAATCGGACGCGGTGAGCCGTTATATTAACACCATCAATCCTTTGGATGTTTATCAGCCGGGGTGGCGGACGACGGGTTTGAAAAGCATGGAAGGGGCATTGGATTTTCTGGAGCGCTATCCATTTTCCAGTTTTCCTGATAGGATAGGTAAAAGAAGTTCTAAAATTTTAGCTCCTTTTGAAATTTTAGAAAAATATTGCCCTATGAACATTTTGGAAGACAAGCAGAAGTATTTAACTTTTATAAAAGAATTTTTAGAAAACAAAATTGATGTGCCTTTGAATTTTTTAGTTGATTAAGATGTTTGAACTCGGGTTGTAAACATTAAAAATGTTTACAACCCGAGTTCAAACATTACAAACATTATTTACTTTATGCAACAGGAAACAAAAATCTGTCAGCATTGCCAAAAAGAGTTCACTATTGAGCCAGAGGATTTTGATTTTTATGAGAAGATAAAGGTGCCGGCTCCGACTTTTTGTCCAGAGTGCAGAGATGTGCGACGACTTGCTTTTCGTAATGGCCATTCGCTTTATAAAGGAAAGTGTGGCCTATGCGGTAAAAGCATTATCTCACGGTTTTCGCCGGATAAGCCATATAAGGTCTATTGTAAAGAGTGCTGGTGGAGCGATAACTGGGACCAGTTGCAACACGGCAGAGAATACGATTTTTAAAAGCCATTTTTTGAGCAATTCAAAACGTTATTGTTGGAAACGCCGCACATTGCCATGACCGGCGCCAACAATGTCAACAGCGATTGGGTTAATCAGGAAACCGACGATAAAAATTGTTATTTGAACGTTGGCGGCCATTTTAACGAGGAATCCGCCTACAACACTTTTGAAATAAAGGGCAAAAATTGTTTTGATAATTATTGGGTTTGGCAGTCCGAGCAGTGCTATGAAAATATGAATTGCGAGCGGTGCTGGAAAACATTTTTTTCCATCAATTGTTTTGATTGCTTGGGCGTTATGCTTTGTTCTGATATGCGCAACTGCCAGAATTGTTTGGGTTGCTCGGGCCTGAGAAATAAGCAATACTATATTTTTAATAAACCATTTTCCAAACAGGAATATGAAAAATTTTTAGCGGGGAATTATTTAGGCAAGAGGAGGAATCTTGTTCGTTTGCAGGAAGAAGCAAGAAAGGTATGGTTGTCGGTTCCTAAAAAATACAGTCAGATTATCAAATGCCGAAATGTTAAAGGCAATTATATCTCCGAGTCAAAAGACATCTCTAACGGCTGGGACGTGGAAAAATGCGAGGACTGCAAAAATCTCGACATAGCCACTTCTTTAAAAGATTGTTATGACGTTACTTGTTTTGGCTGGGGAGAGCTTGGCTATGAAATGGGGCACGCGGGCGGGGTAAATCGTTCAAAGTTTTCTTTGCATCTTTTCGGTCCCGGCTCAATAGACAGCACTCATTCAGCGAATTTGGAGTATTGTTTTTTTACTCCGGGTTGCAGTGATTGTTTCGGCTGCTGCAATTTGAAAAAACAGGAGTATTGTATTTTTAATAAAAAGTATTCAAAAGTTGATTACGAGCGCTTGGCAGAAAAAATAGAACAACAGATGCTGGATATGCCCTATACTGATAAAAAGGGCAGAGTTTACAAATATGGCGAACTTTTTCCACCAGAAATTTCTCCATTCGGCTATAACGAAACAACAGCCAATGACTACTATCCGCTAAACAAGCAGGAGGCGATTGATAAGGGATATAACTGGAGCGATTATGAATCAGACGTGAAATATGAGTTTTCCGATTATGAGATTCCCGATGACATTCGCGAGGTCAAAGATGACATCTTGCAAAAGGTTCTCAAGTGCGAGGTGTCGGGCAAGGCCTATCGCATTATACCAATGGAACTGCAATTTTATCGGCAAATGGGTTTGCCCATTCCCAAGAGAGCGCCTTTGCAACGTCATAGAGACAGAATGAGCCAGCTCCTGCCCAGGAAATTATTTCAGCGGCAATGCCAATGCGAGGTCGTTGGCCATAACCATAAAAACGGCCGTTGCCCAGTTAATATAGACACGCCTTATGCTCATGACAGGCCAGAGATAGTTTACTGCGAGGCCTGCTACCTTGCCGAAGTGGTATAATAAATATAAATAGTCGTGGTATAATCAAAAAAAAGTCGTAAAATTAAAATTAAAAAAATTATGAGATTACAAAATAAAACAGCAATTATTACTGGAGCGGCCTCGGGCATTGGCCGGGCGATTGCTCTGGTCTTCGCTAAAGAGGGGGCCAAGGTTATAGTAGCTGATTGCTCGGAAACTGGCGGTCAAGAAACCGTCCAGATGGTTGAAAAGGCCGGTGGTGCAGCGGTCTTTGTTAAAACAGATGTTAGCAAAGCCCAAGACATTGGACAGATGGTGCGAGTTTGTTTGGAAAATTTTGGCAAAGTAGATATTTTAGTCAATAACGCCGGCATTCTGAAAATGGGTCCTTTGCATCAAACCAGCGAGCAGGATTGGGACGCGGTCCTAAACGTTAATTTAAAAAGCGTTTTTTTGACTTGCAAAGCGATTATTCCCGAGATGTTAAAACAAGGCAAGGGTAAAATTGTCAATGTGGCATCCATTGCCGGCTTGGTAGGGTTTGAAAATATCGGGCCATATTGTGCTTCCAAAGGCGGCATTATTGCTTTAACAAGAGAAATGGCTTTGGAATACGCCAAAAATAAAATAAATGTTAATTGCATTGCACCCGGCGTAATTAAAACCGCGATGACCGAAGATATGTTAGAAGACCCAAAAATCAGACAGGGTTTTGAAGCAGCCATGCCTTATCCGCGTTTGGGCGAACCCGAAGATATTGCTCTGGCGGCTTTATATTTGTCTTCTGACGAGTCGGATTTCATAACCGGCGAGATTTTAGTGGTTGACGGCGGCTGGACCATAAAATAATAGCGTCAATAAAATGACAAAAAAAGTGCCAGGCACGCGCCTGGCACTGGCGAAATTATATGAACAAAGGTTTTCACAGATTTGTTTCGCAAAATTTTAAGGCAAAAAGCAAGCCAGGTCAGGTGAGGGGCAGCGGGCGGTTTGACAAGCTTTTTGGCGTAGCAAGAAGAACATGGGGTTTGGTTACTCATTTAGAGCACATCAGAAATCGAGGAAAACAAAATAAAAAATAATTTAGAGGAGTTTGGCGATGGCGGATTTGAAAGGCACGGCGGCTAAACGGCCTAAAGGGCAGAAAGCGGTTTTTTGCAAAACATCAAAAATGTCATTAAGCGTTTTTTTATCAAGATTATTTTGATATAAAAGTTCTTTGATGCGAAATAGACCTTCGCGGCAGGGGGTGCATTTGTCGCAGTTTTGCAAAACATAAAAATCAGCCCAGGATTTCATTAAGTCCAAAACATTGGTTGTTTCTCGGTTGAAAACAATAATTGAGCCGGTCCCCTTAATGGGCCGCTCTAATTCTTCGGGCAAAAAGATTTCTCCGCAGGCGCCCCCGCCAACTTGCGCGAAATAAGAGAAAGGCGGAATGTTGTCGGTTTTTTGCAAAATTTGTTTTATCGTGTCATTTTCAAGCAGCTCAACAACGTCTTTGTTTTTTACATCGCCTTCAACCGAGTAAAATCGCTGGCCATGGTATTCGTCATTGGCTATTTTGCCAACCCAGTAAAATGTTTCCACATTATTAACAAGCGTTGGTTTACCCCAAAGCCCGACCTCAGTGGGATAAGGCGGTTTAATCCGCGGCTCGGCTATTTTGCCTTCAATCACATTAAGCAAAGTGGTTTCCTCGCCAGCTATGTAGCCATTCGGTTTTTCAAAAATAGTTATTGGTAGATTGCCGATGAGATTTTTTAAGGTTTGATAAAAGCGGGAGTAATAGTCCTTATTTAAGTAAATATAGGCATCTGAGTTGTCAATGGTTTTTAAAGCGAGTTTAATGCCATAAATAACCTCTTGGGGATAATGGTATAAGATATAGCCGTCTTTGAAAACCATTGGCTCACCCTCAGAGCCGTTGCAAACAATATATTTTTTATCAGTGGGCGTTTGTCCTGAACTTGTTGAAGGGTTTTTAACCGCCTGCCATTTCTGCCAAACCGGAAAGCCCGAGCCGCTTCGGCCGGTTAAGCCGCTTTCTTTGATTTTTTCAATGATATTTTTGAGCATATTTTATTTTAACATTCTTTACGCAAACGAGAAAATGTTTGTATGAAATTATTATATTGCTGCGACATTGTGAAAATGAGCAGTTGACATTATTAGGGAAAACAATAAAATCAAATAATATATGACCCAGTTTGATGCTCAGTACCAAGATGTTTTGCGGAAAATAATGAATAGCGGCTCTGATGAATACAATGAAAGAACCGGCCATCATTTAAAAGTTTTGCCCGGCATTAATTTTGAATTGGACTATGGATTTCCGCTTTTAACTTTGCGCCGAATCCCAATTAAACTTTTTGTCGCTGAAATGATTTGGTATATTATGGGCAGCAACAATCCTGATGATTTTGTAAATAAATTTACCAGTATTTGGAAGGACTTTACTGAAGATGATGGCACGGTAAAAGCGGCTTATGGTTATCGCTGGCGTCATCATTTTGGCAGGGACCAACTTTGCGGTTTGATAAACCACCTTAAAGAAAATCCGGGCTCGCGCCATGCGGTTGTTGTAACTTGGGACCCTAAGGACGATGGCTTGGGGGCAATCGGCACCTTCAAAAAGAATGTGCCCTGTCCCTATACTTTTACGGCCAATATAATTGACAACAAACTTCACGTTCATAATATAATAAGAAGCAATGATATAATTTTGGGTTGCCCGCACGATATCGCCGGATTTTATTTATTGCAGTGCATCCTGTCCGCGAAAATCGGAGTAAAATCAGGCAAATTAACAACCTCAATCAGCAATGCTCATATTTACGACATTCATTATGATGCCGCCCAAGAATTGCTCGGCCGTTTCAATGAGCATGCGCCCATTTATTTTGACGCCAAAGAAAATTATTTTGACAGGGCAGAGAAGGGCGATGAATTGTTAGTTGAGGAAATCGTTGAGGCGCTTGAAAAGCAATACAACCCTTTGTCTTCTATTAAAAATTTAAAAATTGTTTTATGACAACTTTATCAAAAAAAGATATTTTAGACGCAATCAAAAAAGGAAGCATTTCTTTTAACCCCGAATTAGACAAATATCAAATCCAGCCAAATTCTATTGACATTCGTTTGGGCAATGTTTTTTATGTTCCAAAAACCTGGGAATATGACGAAAAGGGGCGGCATGCTTTAATTGTTGACCATTTGGACCTTAAAGACAAAAAAGAAAATTTTAAAATTTTAAATCTTAAGCCGGGTCAGTATTTTGAAATTTTGCCGAATGAATTTATCATTGTTTCAACAGCCGAAGAGATAAACCTGAAAGCCCCAGATATTATGGCTGTTATGTATGCGCGAAGCTCGGTTATCAGACGCGGGCTGATTATTGAAAGCGGCGTGGTTGATGTTGGCTATTGCGGTTATTTGGTAATACCAATCGTTAACAACACAAACGGTCAAATTATCCGTCTTTATCCCGGCGAGAGAATTTGTCAATTGGTTTTTCATTCCTTGTCGGGCGGTATTTCTAACGGAGAGGCGCAAAAACACGGGATGTTGTGCTCCAAGTATGAGGGCTCAACGGTTTATAATTTAGAATCAAGGTCTGACAGTTCCGAAGAGACGAGATTAATTAAAGATGGCAAAATAAAAGAACTAAAAGAAAAGTATAAGTTAGACGATTTTTAATTAGATGATTAATTATCCTTATTTGGCTCCGGGTAGAAGAATAAAATATATTTCTTTAAAGAACAGACATTTGCAACAAGCAAAAAAAATAGCTGAGTTGGGAACATGCCTTAAGCTAAAAACCGGTGCGGTTTTAGTAAAAAATGGCAAAATTATCGGACGGGGCAGCAATACCGGCATTAAGAAAATAAAAGTTTGTCCTCGCGATGAAATGCCAACAGGTAGCGATTATAGCGCTTGTAAAGCAATCTGCGGTCAGAAAGGCCATGCTGAGGATACGGCCATTGACGATGCCGTAAAAAACAATAAAAACACAAAGGGCGCCGATGTATATCTTTGGGGGCATTGGTGGTGCTGCGAGCCCTGTTGGAAGAAGATGATTGGGGCGGGCATTAGAAATGTTTGTTTGCTTGAAAATTCTTTTTTGATTTTTAATAAAAATATCAACAAAAACCCTAAAAACGCCTATATTGCCGGCGGCTTGACTTATATCAACGAGCAAAATCAGAAGAGATTTTACGAAAAAATAGCTCGGGCTTGCCAAAATTTTAAAATAGAGGCCTATCTTCCGCATAAACACACCGACCCGATAAAACATAAAAACATCCCACCGCGAAAGGTTTATGAAATTGACTTGGAAAAAATTAAGAACAGCGATTTATTGATTGCCGATGTTTCTGAGCCGTCTTTGAGCGTTGGCACTGAGTTAGAAATTGCCAAAGAAAGCAATGTTAATGTAATTTTGTTGGCTGAAACAAACACTAAAATATCGCGAATGGCCTTAGGCAACCCGGCGGTTGTTAAAACCATTTTTTACAACAAACAGCCAGAGGCCCTCAGCCAATTAAGAAAGATATTCAAGGTTTGGAAAAATAACGCAAAAGCCGCCTCAAGACGAGACGGCCGATCTTAAAGATTTTTCCTTATTATTTTTTTCTATTGAAATCTCCTTTTAATTTTAATAATTTCTTTTAAAATTCCGCCCGGACCTC
>CAYVXQ010000013.1:0-14369 GCA_964454625.1 uncultured Candidatus Saccharibacteria bacterium | reverse complement strand
AAAAATTGATTAGAAAAGAGCTGAAAATAGTCCAAGTTTAAGGTCTCATTTCCATTTAATTCCTAATTCTTGACTATTTCAGTAAAAATATATGTCTAATGAAAAAGCAATTACTTCCGAGCTTCGTCAGGACCCGCTTTCCGGTGATTGGGTGGTGGTGGCTGGGGGCCGCGCTAAACGGCCTGATACCTTTAGAGTTGGCGCTAAAAAGAAAAATAGTTCGGCTGCCTGCGCTTTTTGTTCATTTTTTGCAAAGGAGAATTTGCAACCTAATGGCGGAATTATTGTGGTGCCGAATAAATATCCGGCTTTCTCGCCAGATAATAAGATTGTAAAGTTGAGCAGGGGTCTGACCTCTGCAGGTTTATTCCGTAAAAAGCCGGCCATTGGTTTTCATGAAGTAGTGCTTTTGAAAAACCACAAACAACAGCTGGCTGATTTATCAAGCGACGAAATTAGAGATTTAATCAATGTTTATCAAGAACGATATTTAGCGCTTTGCAATAAAAAATCAGTTAATTATGTTTTTATTTTCCATAACCAGGGCCCTTCAGCCGGAGCTTCTATTGTTCATCCTCATTCGCAGATTATTGCCAGCTCGGTGGTTGATTACGGTTTTTTACAGCCCTTAAAATGCGCTCAAAAATTTTACCAGCAGAAAAAACAGTGCGTTTATTGCCAAATTGTCAGGTCCGAAATTAAAAGCAAAGAGCGGATTGTTCTGCAAAATAAAAGTTTTATTGCTTTGTGCCCGTTTGCTTCAAAGGTTGCTTTTGAGACAATGATTTTGCCTAAAAATCATTCACCTTATTTTGAAAAAATAACCGAAGCGGAAAAATACGACTTGGCTGAAATTCTTAAAAATGTTTTAATAAAGATTAAAAAGGGCTTAAATAATTCGGATTATAATTTTTACATTACAACATCTCCCTGCGATAATAACAGCCACCCTTATTTTCATTGGCATTTAACCATTTTACCGAAAACCGCTGTTTACGCGGGCTTTGAGTTGGGGGCGGGTATGGAAATCATCACCACCTCGCCCGAACAAGCCGCGGAGTATTTAAGGAAAATTTATCCTGTTTAATTTTTACTTTATAAATTATGGATGTTAAACTTGGAACAAAAATCATTATTGGGGATAGTCGCAGTATGAAAGAAGTCCCCAATAACAGCGTTCACCTTGTTATTACTTCGCCACCCTATTTTAATGCTAAAACATACAGCGATGATTTTTCAGGTAAAGATTTGGGCAACATCAATGATTATAAAAAATGGAAAGATGAGATAAAAAAAGTTTGGAGCGAGTGTTTGAGGGTTTTACAACCTGGGCGAAGATTATTTATAAATATAATGAATTTGCCTCTTAAAGCTAATGGCAAAGATGTTTTCAAAACTCTTAATATTGTTGGGCATACGATAGATATGTGTGAGGATTTAGGATTTATTTTTAAGAGGGAAATTATCTGGCACAAAACCAATGGTGTTAGGGCGCATTTCGGCACTTATCCCTATCCGGGAGGGATTCTAATAAATAATATGCACGAGCAGATTTTGGAATTTGAAAAACCTAATGGCAATGGTTCAAAATACGATCATCTTTCAAAAGAAATCAAAGAAGCATCAAAAATAAGTAAAGATTTTTGGTTATTATTAAAAAATACTGATGTTTGGCTTATGAAGCCATACAAAAGCGGCACACGAGAACATTTGGCGCCATTTCCTGTTGAATTGCCGGCAAGGCTTATAAAAGCTTATTCATACATAACGGAAACGGTTTTAGACCCGTTTGGTGGAATGGGGACAACCGCAAGAGCGGCAATTCAAGAAAAACGAAATTCAATAACTTACGAAATTAACAAATCATTTTTGCCGCTAATAAAATCTAATATCAATGACAATTTATTTAACAAAGTAAAAAGAGAAATAATCTATCAAAAGTAATATGGACGCAAAAACAATTTACGCACAATCTAGCGATATAAAATCAAGGACCTATCTTGAATATCGGAAAGATATGAAGAAAAAAGCCATTGCAGAACTGGAAATACTTGATTGGTTAAAATCTAAATTATTGATTTTATATCCGAAACAAAAAGTTGAAGTATCAAAATCCGGCGGGGATGCCTTTTTATGGTTTTTGAGAAAAGGCGGTGTAACCAGAGAGCCAGATTATAAAGCAAAAATTGGCAATAAAGATTTTGATATTGAGTTCCAATATGCTGATAAAATGGGGCTGAATTATTTTGACTTCGCTGTTTCCAAGATTACCAAAAAGAATAGGAAAACTGGGAAAAGAGAACCACATCAAGATAGGAAAATTCTATACATTTTGAAAAATAATCATTCATTCGCATTTTTTGATCCCGAGTGGGTTTTAAAAAATGGGAAGATTGGATTTGTAGATGCATGGAGAAAAGACGCTTATAGAGTACCCAAAACCAAATTTCTAAAAGTGTTAGAAGTAGACCCTACCTTAAAATCAGTTGTTGAGATGATTGATATAAAAAATTATATTCTCAATTTTCAACACGACCTCATTGGCATTAATAAAGAAAAATTATCCTATTTATTGCAACAAGTTATAGATGAACAAAAAATTGTCAAAATTATTCCAAATGATTTAGATAGTTTTTTTAAGGTTTGTTTTATTTTAGATAATCTAAATAAAGTTCCTCAAAATATAAACTTGTGGTTGGTATATTTGTTAAGTTTTGTTTCTGATAAAAATACAACAGAAGATTTATCTAAAATAATTTACTGTATAGATTTTCTTTATTCAAAAACGGAATTAAAACAGAACGAATTAAAAAGCTTGATAGAAAAAATTAAGGAGTGTTTTAGATTATTAAAAAGTTTTGAGCAAAAAGACGGTTCATTTAAATCCTCGGTAAATTTATCACCCATTGACGAAACTAGGGGTGCGATTTTTTCCATTAATTTATTAGAGGATTTAATTCAAGATTTGATTTTTTATTACAAGGCACAAGGATTTAATCCAATTACAAAAATTTATCAAAATTTGCATTTTATAAACAGCACTTATAATTTGATAAAGATGTAAAATGGAAAATATACGCGATACTTTTTAAAGAATTTAATGGAAAAAATCCTTATGCTAAAGAATAAAAAATTTTTAAATAAAATTACATTAGGAGATGCATTGAAAATTTTACTTGAATTAGAGGACAATTCAGTTGATATCGTTTTAACCGACCCTCCTTATTTTTTAGACAAACTTGATAATAATTGGAATTATCAGAAAGTTAATAATAGGAAAAATACATGGATTGTCAAATCACTGCCAGCAGGAATGAAGTTTGACAAGCAACAGGGAATGGCTTTTTATGATTGGTATTCCAAAGTCGCGGATAGGATTTTTAGAGTTTTAAAGCCTGGCGGTTTTTTTTCTTTTTCAAGTCCTCGTTTATACCATAGAATGGCAAGCGCTGTTGATGATGCTGGTTTTAACATAAGAGATTGTTTGATGTGGCTCTATACTCAAAATCAGGCCAAAGCAATGGGACTTAATCATTTTATAAAAAAAAGAAACATTTCCAAAGAAGCAAAAAACGATTTAATTCAAAAATTAGACGGTTGGAAAACTCCTCAATTAAAATCGTGCTTTGAACCAATTATGATGGCTCAAAAACCAGCAGAAAAAACTTTTTTAGAAAATATGATAAATTACGAAGTCGGCCTTATAAATATCAACGCAAAAACCGGAGACAATATGTTTCCCTCCAATGTTTTAGCAACTGAAAAAATAAATAATATTTTGGACAGATGTTTTTTGGTGGCAAAGCCCAAGAAAGACGAAAAAGGGTTTTTTAACGACCATCAAACCGTAAAGCCGTTAAGTTTATGCGAGCATTTATTGCGACTAACGTCTTTTTCTAAAAACTCAGTGGTTTTAGATCCCTTTCTTGGTAGCGGCACTACGGCTGTGGCTGCCAAAAAATTAGGGCTTAATTACATTGGTATTGACATTAACCAAGAATATACTCGTATTGCTGAACAAAGATTAGCGGACATAGAAGCAGACGCGAATATTTTTGAGAAAGGTAAAGAACAAAATTTTACCTTGCTTAAACAAAGCAATATTTTTGGTTTAATGCCTTGTTATTCTAAAGTATAATTATTATGATTAAAAAACAATTAGGACAATTTTTTACCACCAACGCGGATTATATTTTGCAGGGGTTGGCGGGTTTTGTAAAAGGCAAAGAAGTTATTGATCCATTTGCCGGGAGCGGCGATTTGTTGAAGTGGGCTTTGGGAAATAGCGCTCAAAAAGCGGTTGGTTTTGATTATGACAAAAAGCTGGTAAACAATAAAAGTGTATTTTTTAACGACTCATTAAGTAATCCCCAAGAATATCAATTTGTCATCGCCAATCCCCCTTACTTGCATAAGAATAAAGCAAACCAAGAGATTAAAGAAAAATTTTTCAGCGGTAAGCATAAAATTTTTGAGGATTTGTATCAGGTTTCTATTTTAGAGATGCTGGAAAGCGAAGAGGGGGTTTTTATCGTCCCTCTAAATTTTTTGTCAGCAAGCAATTCGCAAAGGATAAGAAATCTATTTTTTGAAAAATTTGAAATTGTTAAAATGAACATTTTTTTGGAAAGAGTTTTCGCGGATACAACCTATAATGTCATTGCTTTTTATTTTAAAAAGAAAAAGACAAATATTGTCAAAAATGCGTTTTCAGCTGTTATTTTTCCCGAAGGCAGAAAAATAGATTTTCACTTAGAAAAAAAATTCGGTTGGCAATTGGGCGGGGACTTTTTATTGAAAGTTAAAAGCGCCAAAAACAAATTAGGCGTTTGTCGTTTAATAGAAAGCGATTTGAAAGAAGGTAATTTTCAGGCCAAAATCGCTGTGCAAAATATTAAAGATCCCCAAGAAACATTTATTGATAAAGAAGCAAAAGATTTTTTAGAAAGCAATATTTTGTTTTTAAGGGCGATTGATAGCAAGAACGGCAAAAAAATTTGCTTGGAAGATATAAGAAACTACGGCATTGATGGCTTGGTTGGCAAAAGCACTTCACGCAATATGGCCCATTTAATTTTTAGAGAATCATTGACTATTGTCCAGCAAGAGTCTCTAATGAAGAAATTCAATCATATTTTGAATGAGAATAGAGAAAATTATTTTTCTTTCTTTTTAACAAACTTCAGGGACAATGGCCGTAAAAGGATTTCTTTTGAATTCGTTTATAAATTTTTGAATTATATTTATGAGCAAGAAAATACAAAACAACCTTCATTATTTTAAGGTTTCGCAGAAAAATCCGGAAAAAGTTTTAGACGATTTTTATATTTTTGATAAAGAGAATCCAGACCTGGGAAAATACGCCGTCCATATCAGGGAGATTAAAAATATTTTAATTACTCTCAAAACCTTAAAAGATAATAGAGAAAGCTATGTTATTGTTGAAAAATATTTTAGAGAATTACAGATGATTTTAGGCAATTTTTCTAACTGTTCGGAGTTTATTTGTTTTGTGAATGCTTGCGACAACACCTTATCAGCCGTTAAAAATGATTTAAGTTTACTTAAGGCAATTACCGAAAGATATTTCAAGAATAGGGTTTTAAGCGAATTGGTGCCAGAGGAATGGGTCCAGGCCATTATTGACACTAACGCATCAAGAAAAAAAGGGAAATGTGGAGAAATTAAGTTGATGTCAATTTTAAGAGGACTCGGATTTAAAGAAGTTAAGAGATGGGATGATTTTTTTAGGTCGGAAAAAGTAGCTGCTTCTTTTTCAAAATCATTTAGCTTGAAAAATGTAAGAAATAATTTAGGGATAAGAATAAAAACAAAAAAACAGAATAAAAAATTAGATTTGATTATTAAATGTAGAGAAAAAATTTTTATCTGTGAGGCAAAGCATTTGAACACGTCAGGAGGTGGACAAGATAAACAAATATCGGAACTTATAGAAATTGTAGGATTAAACGAGAGGAGGCAGAACATCAACTATGTTTCTTTTTTAGATGGCAATTATTCTAACGTTATTTTTTCAAATAACACTGGAGGTGAAAAATTGGAAACTCAGAGAAAAGAAGTTCTTAACAATTTAAGAAAAAATCCATATAATTTTTGGCTAAACACCGCAGGCTTTAAGGCGTTATTTTCGGACTTAACAAAGTAATTTTATGAAAAAGCTAATTATTGCTAATTGGAAGTGTAATCCCGCAACATTAAGAGAAGCGCAAAAGATGTTTTTGGCACTAATGGCGGGGGTGAAAAGCAGTAAAGCAGAGGTGGTGATTTGCCCGCCGTTTGTTTATCTAACAGAAGCGGCTAAAATCTTCAAAGCCGGGAGAATTAAATTAGGAGCGCAGAATTGTTTTTTTACTGAAAGCGGGCCCTATACCGGCGAGGTTTCGCCTTTAATGCTAAAGAACATAGGAGTAAAATATGTTATACTGGGGCATTCGGAAAGAGTAATGATTTTAGGAGAAACCAACGAGATGACAGCTAAAAAAGTTAAAGCGGCTTTGGCTGCCGGCTTGAGGCCGATTGTTTGTGTTGGCGAGGATTTGGCTGAAAAAAGCCGCGGCCAAACATTTCAAATAATAGAAAAAGAATTGCAAGAAAACTTGGCTTTGCTTGCCAAAAATCAAATTAAAGAAGTGGTTATTGCTTATGAGCCGCTTTGGGCTATCAGCACCACAGGCAACAGCCAAAATTGTTCGGCTGACGAGGCCTTAACGGTAATTTTATTTTTACGGAAATTATTAAGCAAAATGGTCGGCCCTAAGGCAAGTCGCGTTTTGCCAATTTTGTATGGCGGCAGCGCTGACAGCAAAAACGTTAAGGACTATTTGCAAAGCGAAGCCATTAGCGGTCTTTTAGTGGGAGGGGCATCATTGAATGTTAAAGAGTTTTTGAGAATTTTTTAAAGTGATGTATAATAAAACAAGTAAAGAATAAAAAGAGTATGAAAAAAGTCATTGATTTAATAAATGTTCAAGATAAAGAAGAAGGCCCTCACCTTCGCTGGGTTAGAGCAGACCAAGAAAAGCAAGAGACGGACAAAGAAAAAAAAATAAAAAAACCAAAAACTGAAAAACAAGAAGAAAAGAGAACTGAATCAGAAAAAATTGAAAAATCAATATCAATAAAGAAGAAGCCATTTCTTTTTTCTTTTAGCGTTATTTTGCTAATTGTTGCGGCGGTTTTTGCGATTAGCGCGGCTGGATTTTTGTGGCTCACTTTTAATCCCAAACTTTTTTTAACCTTGCGCATAAAACAAGAGTCGTTGGACTTAAGAGAAGAAGTTGAATTAAATGTGTCTCAGCCCGCATTAGACGCCGCCAAAAGAATAGTGCCCGCTCAATTTTTGGAGGATACCCAAGAGAAATCGCAGGTTTTTAAAGCCACCGGGGTCTCTTTTGAAGACGAAAAAGCTCAAGGAGTCATTAAAGTTTACAATAACTCCAACCCACCGTCTTCTTTAACTTTGAGACAAGGTACAAGATTTTTATCTTCGGGCGGTGGTAAAATTTTTAAAGCGCAAGAAAAGATTATTTTGCCAGCCCCGATTAAGCAAGGAAGTAAAATTATTCCCAACGTGAAAGAAGTTCAAGTGGTTGCTCAAGAAGTTGGCGCTGAATATAATATCGGACCGTCAAAATTTTCCGTGCCTGGCTTGGTGGGTACGAGCTTTTATTATGTTGTTTGGGGCGAATCCGAGCAATCAATGGCCGGGGGCTCAAGAAAAGAAGTGTCTAAAATCAGCAGCGCTGATAAGGAAAATGCTAAAAACGAGCTTTATAAAACCTTAAAAGATTTAACTTTAACCACCATTAGAGAAAAGTCCCCCGCGGGGTATACGGTAGACGATAGAGCTGTTTTGGAGAATGACTTTATCTTTAGCTGCGACGAACCCCTTTCAACTACGACAACTGCGGACATCAAGGATAAGGACTTGAATTTTACTTGTTTGGGCAAACTTTCTCTGAAAGCCCTGATTTTCCGATTGGACGATTTTAAAACCTTGGCTTTGGGTTTATTCAATGAACGTAAGCCCGCTAACCGCGAGATAGTGTCGGAAAGTTTATATGTTTCGCTGGCGCCCAAAGGGGTTGTGACGCAGTCAGGCCGTTTGGTGGTTTCTTTAATCTCCGGAGCTAAAACATACAATGCCTTAAACCAGAATGTTTTCTTAAATAGTATCGTGGGTAAAAATAAAGAGCAAATTGAGCAAATCGCGGCGGATGAGAGTTTGTTTATAGAAGATGTTGATTTTAAATTTTGGCCTTTTTGGGTTAAAAAAGCCCCTTCAAGCACTGATAGAATAGAATTTCGCTTGACTTTTTAGTCATTTTCTGTTAATTTTAAAAAAATTTAGTATTAATGAAAAACAATATTCAATTAAGAGGACAAGTTGTGGAGGCGCTTCCCAGTTTGTCTTTTAGGGTGCATTTAGAAGATGGGCGAGAGGTTTTATCGCATTTGGCTGGCAAACTAAAGATGTACCATATTAGAATTCTGCCGGGCGATAAAGTGATAATAGAAATGAGCCCTTATGATATGCGGCGCGGCAGGATTGTTTACCGGCTTAAATAACAAATAACAAATAACAAATGACAAATAACAAATAACAAATAACAAATGACAAATAGTAATTTAGTTATTAGTTATTAGTTTTATGTTATCAGTACTGTTCTGAAGATCAGACCATCAGTTAAAAAACTTTGTCAGAAGTGCAAAGTGGTCCGGAGAAAGGGCCGTGTTTATATTATTTGCGAGAATCCTAAACATAAACAAAGACAAGGAGCATAGCTTTTGCTTCGCAAAAGCAAATCCGAAGCACGAAACTCTAAATTCTAAACAAATTCAAATTTTCAAAATTCTAAATCTAAAATCGTTTTGGATTTAGAAAATTGGAATTTTGAATTTGTTTCGGATTTCGAATTTCGGATTTAGACTTTCATTTTATGCCACGTATTGCTGGTGTTAATATCCCTGACAACAAACAAATAGAAACAGCCCTCACCTATATTTACGGCATAGGCCGGTCTTTGTCTAAAAAGATTCTGCAAGAAAGCGGAGTGCCTTTGGCTAAATGTGCCAAGGATTTGAGCGATAAGGAAACAGCAGCCATTCGGGCGGTTTTGGAAGGAAAATATAAAATTGAAGGTGATTTAAGGCGGGAGATAATGGTTGATATCAAACGAATGAAAGAAATTCGTTGCTGGAGGGGTCTTCGTCATATAAAGGGTTTGCCGGTTCGCGGTCAAAAAACCAAAAAAAATTCTCGCACCGTTAGAGGCAATGTCAGAAAAACCGTTAGTTCGGGCAGAAAAGCCGCGCCAGCACCCAAATAATTTTTGATTAGCAAGAATTATTTGGGAAATCCTAATTACGAAGCGCAAATTAAAGCACGAAATACGAAGCACGGATTGCTTGTTAGAAAAGCACAAAGCACAGAGTACAAAGCATAAACAAAACACAATCTTCAAAACACAGAGCACAGACGAATTTAATTAGTTTGTGTTTTGAAAGTTGTGTTTTGTGTTTTGTTTGTAATTTGTGTTTTGTAATTTGTGTTTTATTATTTCGGATTGCGAATTTAGAATTTCGGATTTCTTTTACAAAGTAAAAGCTATGGGTAAGAAACGTATTATTCAAAAAACTCAAGAAGAGTTGATTCAGGAAAGGGAAAAGATTGACCATAAACTAAAAAAAGAAGTTGTTGTAAAAAGAACAGCGGTTTTTCGCTCTGCCAGAATTTATATTACTTCAACCTACAACAATACTATTATTGCTTTGTCTAAAGAAAATGGCGATGTTTTGTTTAATCGTTCGGCTGGCGCCGTTGGCTTTAAAGGAACCAAAAAAGGCACTTCTTTTGCCGGCTCAAAAGTGGCTGAGGCCATTGTGGCTATTTGTGAGAAGATGGGGGTGAAAGAAGTTGATGTTTTTATAAAAGGCATTGGCCCTGGGCGGAATTCTGCTTTAAAGGTTTTAGCCAATCGGGGACTGGAAATTCGCAGCATCAGAGATGTAACGCCCATACCGCATAATGGCTGCAAACCAAAAAAACCGAGACGAGTTTAGTGATTAAACGATTTCTAACATCAAACATGTCAAATATTAATAAATGTAAAATTTGCCGCCGACTGCAGCAAAAGATGTTTCTCAAAGGAGAAAAGTGTTTATCGCCAAAATGTTCTATGATTCGTCGTCCTTATCCGCCTGGCGCCGAGAGAAAGAAAAACCGGGGTAAGTTATCTGAATACGGCAAAGAGTTGGCTGAGAAACAAAAACTTAGAAATTATTATGGTTTAAGCGAAAGACAGTTTCGCGGCTACATAACGGATGTTTTAAAGAAACGCGGCGGCGATACTGATGCGGTTTTGGTTTTGATTCGCAAGTTAGAGAAACGGCTGGATAATGTAGTTTTTCGTTTGGGCTTTGCCAGGTCGCGGCGAGAAGCCCGGGTGCTGGTTAGTCATAAGCATTTTTTGGTTAACAATAAGTCCGTCAATGTGGCGTCTTTTGCCACTAAAAAGAATGACAAGATAACCATTAAAGAAGCGAAAAAGAACAAAGCCAATTTTAAAGACCTGGCTCATTTTTTAAAAAATTATCAACCCCCTGCTTGGTTAAACTTAGATAAGGAAAAGATGGAAGGTGAAGTGAAAGGCGAACCAGATTTGGTTGATATGGAGTCCGCGGTTGACATTTCGGCAATTTTTGAATTTTATTCACGATAATCCCTATGAATTTACGAATTTTTACGAATATACGAATAAAATTTACCCACTCGTATATTCGTAAATTAGTATATTCGTAATTTTCGTAATTTCGTAGGAAAATAATGATACCACTACCATCTAAATCTCATATTGTGCAAAAAGAAGGCAATAAAGCTGTCCTTGAGGTAGCCGGGCTTTATCCGGGTTATGGCGTAACTATTGGCAATTGTTTGAGAAGGGTTTTGCTTTCTTCGTTAAAAGGTGCAGCCATTACTCAGATAAAAATTGAAGCCGTGTCTCACGAATTTTCCGCCATTCCGGGCGTTTTTGAAGATGTGATATTTTTAATTTTAAATTTAAAAAGATTGACTTTTAAAATGTATAGCGACGAACCGCAAACTATTACTTTATCGGTTAAAGGCGAAAGAGAAGTTAAAGGTAAGGATTTTAAGTTGACCTCGGAATTAGAATTGGCTAATCCCGAGGCACATATTGCCACCATTACTAAATCATCATCAGAGCTAAAGATAGAGGCATTGGTGGAATCAGGTATTGGTTATTGGCCAGCCAAGGACAGAGAAGTTAAAAAAGTAGAGATTGGCGTTATACCAATTGATGCTATTTTTGCGCCGGTGCGAAAGGTGAGCTTTAAAGTGGAAAATATGCGGGTTGGCAAGAGAACCGACTTTGATTTGTTGCGTTTGGAAATTGAAACCGACGGCACCATTGAGCCAGAAAAGGCCCTGAAAGAATCTATCGGTATTTTAATGGACCATTTTTCGGTTATCGCTAAAGTTGGCGAGGAGCTTACTGTTAAAGTGGAAGATATTTTAATTAAAAAATCGGCAAAAGTTGCCCAAGGTTCGGTTAAAAACGATCAAGACAATGTTGAAATTGAGAAGGTTAAGATTGAGGAATCAAAATTAAGCGAAAGAATCAAAAATGCCTTGCTTGCCAATAATATAAAAACCATCGGTGGTTTAGTCAAAAAATCTGAAACGACTTTGTTGCAGATGGAAGGTTTAGGCGATAAAGCAATCTCTGAGATTAAAAAAACATTAAAGAAAGCGGGATTAGAATTGAAAGCATCGTAAATAATACTATGAAGCATTTAAAGAAAAACAGGAAGTTTTCCCGTAAGAGCGACCAAAGAGCCGCTTTGCTTAATAGTTTGGCGCGCAACTTTTTTTTAAAAGGCAGAATGCGAACCACTCAGGCCAAGGCCAAGGAAATCAAACCCATAGTGGAGAAAATTTTAACTAAGGCAAAAAAAGGTGATTTAGCCGCTCGCCGTTTGCTTTTGCGTTATTTTTCACCTGTTCTTACTAAAAAAATTATTGAAGAGATTGCGCCTATTTATAAATCAAGGCCGGGCGGTTATTGCCGAATTATTCGTTTAAATCAACGAAAAAGCGACGGAGCCCAAATGGCCATTATAGAATTGGTTAAAAGTTAAAAGTGTAAAGTGAAGAGTTATATGAAAAAAACTTATACAATTGATGCTACGGGGAAATCATTGGGCCGATTAGCCAGCGATGTTGCCAATATCCTGCGAGGCAAGCTTAAAACCGATTTTGTTCCCTATAAAGATGGCGGCGATTTTGTGGTTCTAAAAAATGCCGCTAAGGTCAAAATCAGCGGCAACAAACTTCAGACAAAGGTTTATCATCGTTATACCGGATACATCGGCAGTATGAAGTCAACCACCATGGCCGAAATGATTGCCAAAAAAGGCATTCAAGAAGTGATTCGTCGAGCTGTTTGGGGTATGTTGCCAACCAATAAATTAAGAGACCAAATGATTAAACGACTAAAGGTGAATCCATAGCAAGATTCTAATATAATATGTTAAAAGACAGCAAAACTACCAATAAAAAGTCCGTTAAAAAGATTAACGCGAAAACCGTCAAAGAAAAAAAATTGCCTGTTGGCAAAATCAAAAGAGCGGTAATTTTAGCTCCTCGTGAAAAGTCGGAGCCGGCATTAAAACCAGTGGCTGAGGACTTGTCGCCAATGTTGGAAAACGACTTAGAAACGATAATTTTAGACAAGGAATTTTTAGAAGGAGGCGCTGACAAAGCAAAGTATATTGAAACAGTTGGTCGGCGGAAAACTGCGGTGGCTCGGGTGCGGCTTTTTACTCAAGGCAGGAAAGGCATTACCGTAAACAACAAACTTTATACTGAATATTTTCCAAAGTTTTTGCATAAAACCATTGAGGATTCCTTGGAAAAATTAAAGTGTTTGGGCAAATTTGGCGTTTCGGTTGTTGTTAGAGGCGGTGGGATAACTGGTCAAGCCGAGGCAATTAGGCACGGCATAGCCAGGGCCTTGGTGACGCTTAATCCTTATTTCAAAAAACGTCTAAAAAAGTCCGGCTTTTTAACGCGTGACCCCAGAATGAGAGAAAGAAAAAAGCCCGGCCTAAAAAGAGCTAGAAGAGCGCCGCAGTGGAGCAAACGGTAACTTAAAAGTAAAACTCTTCAAGATAATCTTGAAGAGTTTTACTTTTAATGGAAGGAATAAGCAATTTACGATAGTATAAAATTGAGAAGTCGCGGAGTTTGGGGTCAGACCTGAGCCAACCAAAGGATGTAGGAGGGCTAAAGCGGTTGAAATGTGGAAAAAATAGGAGTAAATTTAAGGTAGAAAAATAAAATTTAACTTTATCAAAATATGCCTCAAAAAGAACTTATTCAAAAAATTGAACAATTAAGAAATTCGCGGCTTATTACTTATTTAACCAGCGACCGGCAGGGCGCGCCGGGAACCCCGTCAGCCAGAATTGCTATGGATATTGTGCCGATAATCAGCAAACACTTGCGGCTAATTGGCAAAACCGAAAACATTGATTTGTTTTTGCATAGTGCGGGCGGGGATACAATGGTGCCTTGGCGCTTGGTTTCAATGATTAGAGAGTACTGCGACAAGTTTTCTGTCTTAATTCCGTATAAAGCGCATTCAGCGGCCACTATGATTTCTTTGGGAGCTGATGAAATTGTAATGAGCGACTTGTCCGAGCTTTCACCAATTGACCCGTCAACCGCCAATGTTTTTAATCCACAAGATCCGCAAAATCCGCAAAACAAAATTCCGATTTCCGTGGAAGATGTGATGGCCTATTTTGATTTAGCTAAAAATAAGTTTGGCATAAAAGATGACGCCGAGCTGGCTAAAATTTTTAGCAAATTTATTGAGGCCAACCCGCAAATTCATCCTTTGGCTTTGGGCAATGTTAACCGCACCCATAATTTAATCAGGATTTTAGCCAAGCGCTTGCTAAAAAGCCACAAGTCGCCGATGAAAGATGAAGAAATTGAAAAAGTAGTTGATTATTTCACGGAAAAACTTTACTCGCACCAGTATTTTATTGGCCGAAAAGAAGCCAAAGAGGACTTGGGCCTAAAAGCGGTTACTTCAGCGGGCGAGGATTTGTCCAAAGCAATGACGGATTTATACGAAGAGTATGCTAGAGAAATGGAGCTTGGCGTTTTATGGAACCCGGAAAACGAACTAGGCCAAAACGCGATGCAAAATAAAAAGGGCTACAAAATCGCTTTTATTGAAAGCGCGGAAATTTCCAATTACTTTGAACTTTTGCTTGATTTCAAAAAGCAACAAGTAAATATAACCCAGCAAACGCCC
>CAYVXQ010000012.1:0-15094 GCA_964454625.1 uncultured Candidatus Saccharibacteria bacterium | reverse complement strand
CCTTCGGGATTACCCTCAGGCCTTCGGCTCTGAGGCCTCAGGCTCGAAGAGATGACGGCTATCGCCGTCAGATTCTTTGACTCCGCCTCGGAATGACAATTTTGGGACAAACCCGTAAGTCCTAAATCGTTTAGAATTTTGATATTTGAATTTTGATATTGTTTCGGATTTAGAATTTGTTTCATATTTCGTGCTTCTCGTGCTTGCTCCCCTTGAAACAGTGGAGCTTTTTTGTTAGAATAAATGCAAATTATGATTATCAGTTTGTTTTATTGGAATTTTTGTGTTTCATTGAAAAGATTTTTCTATAACATAGGCCGGAAATTGGGCCGGATTTTTTGGTTAATGAAAAAGAAAATTTTCAATAGAGCATTGGATTATTATGCAGCTATTATTTTTTGTTTTTATCAATACGATTGCTTTGGCCTTGGGCGCAATAATCGGTTATTATGTGCGCCAGTCAATTGTTAAAAAAAGAAAAGGCACCATTGAAGCCAAACTTCAGAAAAAAGTCGCTCAGACCAAACAAGAAACCGAGGAATTAATTACTAATGCGAAACAAAAAGTTAGGAATATTATCAGCGAGGCCCAGCAGGAACGAGAAGAACGAAGAAAAGAACTGCTTAAAACAGAGCAAGTTCTTTTAAAAAGAGAACAAATTTTAGATGATAAAATATCTGCTTTTGAACAAAAAGAGCAGGACTTTGAAAGCAAGCTGGAAAAACTAAAAGGAGTCAAAGAAAAAATAATTCAGTTAAAAGAAGAGGTGCAAAAGCGGCTAGAGAACGTTTCTCAACTATCAGAAAAACAGGCCCGGGAATTACTGTTACGCAGTGTGGAAGAAAAATGCCAGGCCGAACTAATGGAAAGAATGCAAAAACTTAAACAAGAAGGCGAGGAACGTTTTAGAACTTTGGCTAAAGAAATTTTGCTTTCAGTTATTCAAAAATATGGCTTGAGCCAGGCGCAGGAAATAACCACTTCCACGGTGAGCATTCCTTCAGACGAGGTAAAGGGTCGGATTATCGGCAAGGAAGGCCGCAACATTAAGACATTTGAGAAATTGGCCGGGGTTGATGTGATTGTTGATGAAACGCCCGAGACCGTGATTATTTCCGGTTTTAATCCTTTGCGCCGACACATTGCCAAGTTGGCCTTGGAACGTTTGATTAAAGACGGCCGGATACAACCGGCTCGCATTGAAGAGGTTATTAGCAAAGCAAAAGAAGATATTGAGGAGCAGGTGCAGGAATATGGCGAAAGAGCTGTTTTGGACGCGGCTGTTCTGGGTTTGCCAGCTAAAATCGTGCAGTTACTGGGCCGATTGCATTTTCGCACAAGTTATGGCCAGAATGTTCTATTGCACTCTATTGAAGTGGCGCATTTGGCCGCTAGTTTAGCTGAAGAATTGGGTTTAGACGCTAAGTTGGCCAGAAAAGCCGGGCTTTTGCACGATATTGGCAAAGCGGTTGACCACCAAATTCAGGGTTCGCATGTTGACATCGGCATTAAAATTTTAGAAAAGTTCAAGCAAGAACCCGAGGTGATAACGGCTATGAAGGCCCACCACGAAGAATATCCGGCTGAGATTATGGAGGCGATATTGGTTAAAGTGGCTGACCAGATTTCCGGCGCCCGACCCGGAGCAAGAAAAGACACGGCCGAGAATTATATCTTGCGATTGAAAGAGTTAGAGGATTTAACCTTGGGTTTTTCAGGCGTTGGCTCGGCTTATGCTGTTCAGGCAGGCCGGGAAATTCGGGTTTTTGTTAAACCAGAGGAGGTGGGTGATTTAGAGGCATATAAATTAGCCCGAGATATTGCTGATAAAATTCAAAGAGAGCTTAACTATCCGGGCGAGATAAAAGTCAATGTGATTAGAGAAACAAGGGTGATAGAATATGCGAGGTAATAAAAGCACGAAATCCGAAATCCTAAATCCGAAACAAATTCTAATCTTTAAAATTCTAAATTCAAAATTGTTTAGAATTTTGATATTGTTTCGGATTTCGTGTTTCGGATTTCGAATTTTCCCACTTGGTGTTGCTTTTTCTGCGTATTTGCTGGTATAATGTTATAAATTAAAGCTCTGTAGAAAATTTTGATTCTACGGATAAAGGTCGTTTGATGAGATGGTTTAAAAATTTTTAATATGAGCAAAATTACTAAAGAGAATTTGCTTGAAGCAATAGTCAAAGCAACCGAGTGCACTAAAAAGTGCGCTGGCACTGCTTTGGATGCGGTTATTGATGAAATAACCAAGAGTTTGAAGGCGGGTAAGGATGTTGTTTTAACAGGCTTCGGCACTTTTACTGTTTCAAAAAGAGCTGCCAGAATGGGCAGGAATCCTCAAACCGGAGCTGCCATTAAAATAGCGGCCAAGAAAGTTCCCCGCTTCAAAGCTGGGAAGTCCCTGAAAGACGCTGTTAGATAGAAATTTTAGGACGTCCTAAAATTTTTCAAAACAAAAATCCCGCGACTTATTTCAGGGATTTTTGTTTTGGAGTTCCGTTGCGAAGGGCAATATAGCTGAGTTGAAGCAAAATTCTCTGTTTTACAAATTGATTTTTTATTCTTTTCATGTTAAGATAAAATTAATGAACGAGAGAAAACAAACAATTTATATTGAAACAACTATCCCCAATTTCTTTTTTGATTTTAAGAATCAGTCATCAGAAAGAAAAGTTGACACTGTTTTCTTTTGGAATAACAGTTTGAAAGATTTTGAGCCGATAATATCTTTGGCTGTTATCAGGGAGTTGTCGGCCATACCCGATGAAGAATCTAAAAAAGAACTCATCAATCTTATCGGAGATATTAAAAGAGTTGAGATAAATGAAGCGGTGATTAAATTGGCAGAGCAATATGTAAAAGAAGGCATGATTCCTCAAAGATATTCAGCCGACGCTATTCATCTGGCCGTAGCCACTATTCATAAAATAGATTACCTTTTGACTTGGAATATCCAACATTTGGCTCATCCGACCAGACGGAAACTTTTTAGAGATTTTAATATTTCAAAAAATTTTTTTGTAACAGAGATAGTCACGCCCAAAGAATTAAATTATCAAATTAATCAAAAATAAATATGTGTGTTCAATCTTATTATAATGAAAATCGAAACCAAAAAAAGGAAATTGAACTTGATTTATTAAAGGAAATTAAGGATTTTGGTATTGACCGATGGAACGAGCAAACTAATAAGCGAGAGAAGCAAGAAGTAAAAAAAGACGAAAAATAATTCGGAAAGACGTTGTTAGATAGAAATTTTAGGACGTCCTAAAATTTTTCAAAACAAAAATCCCGCGATTTATTTCAGGGATTTTTGTTTTAATCCGACCAGAGCGGGCCTGATTTTTTCAAAAAAGAGGTAATTTATTTTCATTTTATTGGAGCGGGTGAGCGGAATCGGACCGCCGTCATCTTCTTGGAAGGAAGAGATTTTACCATTAAACTACACCCGCGTTAAAATACTTTAGTGTTTTGTCTTTTGAAAACCTCGTAAAATCAAACCCCGACCACTTTGCCGGCAAGTTTTCAAAAGAAATATCATCTACGATATTTTGTAAATAGAGTTTAGACATAGTTTACTTTAATTTTTTTCGGCTTTCGGGTTCCCTTAAATAATTTTCTTTTGAGACGATTGAATGACCTAGTCGTTTTTCTAATTTTCTTCTTGCACCGCCGGCAATATCACCACCTGTTATAGCATCTGATTTTAATTTTGGTATTCCTTGCGAATCTTCATTGCGATGAATTTCTGTTGTAGCTCTTTCTCCTAACATTGTAAAGATTAATTCAAGATCGTCCATATGGTCTCGTAAATTTTCTCTTTTTAATTTTTTAAGTTTTTTATACTGACTTGGAGTTATACCAAAAGTTGCTTTGGAGATTTCCGCTGTTAAAATTTTATAGTCTCTTTGTTCTTTTGCTCCTCGTTGTTGCCACTCATCGGTCAATTCTTCACGGATAGCGATGCCGCGCATCCTCTTTTCAATCCAGTCGTTAGAATAACCTTTAAGTTTATAAAGCATTCTTGTCCGTTTAGTAGCTAATTCAGGATTTTCAATCTCCTGCACTCGTTCATAACCGACTTTTGCTAGCCAGCGCTTGAACGGCTCGGCTTTGGGAGATGGTATTGACTGAATAAGTCTAAAAATTCCTTCTGTATTCCAACAATACATTTTTTGTATGCCGCCAGCAGTATCAATTTCAAGCATGAGGGGTGGTACAAATTGTACCCCCCCTTTGTCAGTTAATTTAGCAAGCTCTTCGTCTCTTTGCTTTAACCTCTTAAAGTATTGCGCAGGATCATTAGAATCAGTAAGAGCCGAAATAACATCATTGATAACAAACCACCATTCATTATTATGAAGAGTTTTCCTAATCTTTTTGCCTTTAAAAATAGCTATTTTATTTTCCATATTTTTTATTCCCACCAAATCAAGGGCTTAATGAATTTATAATCTAAATCTTTGGTATTTATCTTTGTTCCGTCTTCAAATTCAACTTCGTTGTCGCTGATTTTCTTTATCCATTTGCCGGTAAGGTTAGACAACGTTTCAGCAATGTCTATGTTTGGGTAGAGTTTGTCTAAATCTACTTTGACTTTGTTTTTCTCGTAATCAATTTCCAGCGCCTTGAGCATTTTTTCGTCTTTCATAAAGACATATTCCTGATACGGAGTTTTTGAGGGCGAATTAAACAAATCGCTTTCAATGTTGTTTCGCTAACAACGGGCCTAAATTTTCAGAAAGTTTAATCTGGTCGGGGCACTGGGACTCGCCCCGTTATACGACGGAGCGCTCTATCGAATGATAGGGCGAACCCAGACTAAATCTTCATTCAGCCCCGTACCAATAAAATTCGGAGTGCTGGGATTTGAACCCAGACTAAATCTTCCCAAAAGACTCGTGCTGCCGTTACACTACACTCCGATATATTTAGATATGTTTAATTAAATTTAGCTGATTTTAACGGAATTATCAACAACCGTTGACTGACTATTTTTTATTTTGTGTTATAATGTAAAAATATGCCTGAACAAAGAAGCATCGCAAGATATATTAATCCGCTTTATTCTTGCCGCAAATACGGGGTTCCTATTTGGCAATGCCCTCAATTTCTTTTTGTCATAATGGGCATGGTGATTTTGGTTGCCATCATAGCTACTTGGCTTTTGGCAAACTCTAAAATTAGCGACCCTTTCATTGTTAATTTAATTGTTTTAGCGGTTGGAGCTGTGCTGATGATTTTGAGTTTTATTATCACTAATAGCTTTGAGCGGTTAGCTGAGGCCTCGCGCATGAAAACTGAATTTATAGCCGTTATTTCGCATCAACTAAGAGCGCCTTTGACTAATTTAAGATTTTCTTTAGATTTTTTATTGTCTGGCCGCTCCAGTCAGGTTAAAACCGACCCAAAGGAGTATTTTACAATTTTGCAGGAAAACACAAAACGTATGGGTGATTTGGTCGACAGTTTATTAATGATTTCCAAGTTAGAAAGCGGCAATTTTCCCTTAGAGAAAAAAGAGGTCTCTTTGGAGCAGATTACCACTAATTTAATAACCAAAAACAAGTCGTTTACTGAGGCATCAAAAGCGCGGATTATTTTGGCAATTCAGCCCGAACTGGGAAAGGTTTTAGCTGACCCTTTTTGGTTAGAACAAGTGGTGAGCAACCTTTTAGATAATGCCATTCGCTACAGCCGAGGCGGCGGCCAGATAGACATAACTCTTCAACAGAAGAAAAACAGGATTTTTTTCGCCATTAAAGACCAGGGCGTGGGAATCCCTAAGGACGAGCAAAAATTTATCTTTGAAAAGTTTTTTCGTTCAACCAATGCTCTTGGAAAGCAAACCGATGGTTCGGGATTAGGACTGCATATTGTTAAAAAATTCGTTAAACTTTTGGGCGGGAAAATTTGGTTTGAATCAACTGAAGGCAAAGGAACGACTTTTTATTTTACTTTACCAATTATAAAAAAATTATAAAACTTATATGCCTAAAAAAATTTTGTTCATTGAAGACGAGGCCTCTTTGCAAAAAACCATAAGCGATACTTTAAAATCAGCCGGCTACGATGTTTTGCAAGCGCTTGACGGTGAAATCGGTCTGCGGCTTGCTCAAACCGAGAAGCCCGACCTTATTTTGCTGGACTTGATTATACCCAGAAAAACCGGCTTTGAGGTTTTAGCGGAATTAAAAAAAAATCCAGAGACCAATGACTTACCGGTGATTGTTTTTACCAATTTAGAAGCCCTGAAAGATGTTGAAAGGGCTCTCTCAGCCGGCGCTGACACTTATTTGGTGAAAGCCAATTATACCTTGGATGAAATCTTAATGAAAGTGAAGCAGGCTTTTAGAGAGTAATTTTATGGTTTATGGTTATTGAACAGCAACAACTTAAGGCATTTTTATTTGACGCGGGATTACTCACTCAAGAGCAATTTGAAGCGGTCCGGCAAACTGCACAACAAACTGGCAAAACGATTGAGGACGTTTTGGTGCAAAACCAGATTATTTCTCCAGACGATTTGGCGCGGCTTAAGGCCTATATTTTAGGCATTCCTTTTATTAATTTAGAAAAAGAAACCATTGACCCTAATCTTTTGAGAATTATTCCCGAACCCGTGGCGCGCAGTCACAATATTATTGTCTTTAAAAAAAGCGGCCGGGCGTTAGAGGTTGCCATGCTTGACCCCGAGGACTTAAAGACCATTGAATTTGTCGCTAAAAAAGCTAAATTAAAAATTTTGCCGCGTCTAACCACTGTTCAGAGTATTAGAAATGCGCTCAATCAATATCAACAGAGCTTGCAGGTGGAATTTGGCGATATTATTGAAAAATCAGCCGAAGAATTACGGAACATTCCTGAAGGCGGCGAAGAAGAAACAGCTGAAAGCCGAAAGGAATTGGAGCGGCAGGCCCAGGATTTGCCGGTTATCAGAATTGTTGATACCTTAATAAAGCATGCTATTTTGCAGTCCGCATCGGATATTCACATTGAACCCACGGAAAAAGACGTTTTGATAAGATACCGCATTGACGGTATTTTAAGAGACGCAATGACCCTGCCTTTATCTGTGAAGTCAGGACTGGTGGCCCGTATTAAGGTTTTGAGCAATTTAAAGTTAGACGAACACCGTTTGCCGCAAGACGGCCGGTTTAAAATTGAAACCAGCGAGTTTCGTTATTCGGTGCGGGTGTCTGTTCTGCCGGTGTTATCCGGCGAGAAAGTGGTTATGCGGCTTTTATCTGAGAATGCCAAAGGTTATTCTTTAGAATCCTTGGGTTTTCGCGAACAGGCATTAGAGAGTGTTGAACGGGCTTTGCGCAAACCATTGGGCATGATTTTAGTAACCGGGCCCACTGGCTCAGGCAAAACCACTACTTTATATTCTATGATGGAGATTCTGAATACGCCCGAGGTGAACATTTCTACTGTTGAGGATCCTATTGAATATTGTATGCATCGGGTTAATCAAACCCAGATAAATTCTAAAATTGGACTTACCTTTGCTAACGGGTTAAGAACTCTTTTACGTCAAGACCCGGACATTATTATGGTAGGCGAAATCCGCGACAACGAAACCGCGGCCTTGGCAATTAACGCGGCCTTAACAGGGCATTTAGTGCTTTCAACTTTACACACCAATTCCGCGGCCGGCGCTATACCCCGGTTGATTGATATGAAGATTGAGCCATTTTTGCTTGCCTCCACTTTAAATGTGATTATCGCGCAACGTTTAGTGCGCAAATTAAGCGAGGACAAAGAAAAATATTTTCTCAACGAAGCAGACATTAATGATTTATCGCGCAATTACGACTTACAACGTCTCCTTTGCCTTTTAAAAAAGGAAAAAATCATTAAAGAAAAAGAGCGGCTTGAGGATGTGCCTTTTTATCGCGCCAAGCCCGGCAAGAAATCCCCGGATGGTTACCAGGGTCGGATTGGCATCTATGAAATTTTAAATGTCACTGAAACAATAAAAGAGCTTATTCAAAAAGGTGCGATTTCTGACCAGATTCAAGGGGCCGGCCAAAAACAAGGTATGAAATTAATGATTGAAGACGGTTTTATAAAAGCGGCTCAAGGCATAACAACCCTTGAAGAGGTTTTAAGGGTAGTTACAGAGTGATAATAAAAACGAAAACATTATGGAAAACATAAAACAAGAATTTTTAAAAGCAATTTCAGAAACGTTTCGTGCCTATAACAAATATGGCGCTCGCAGCAATAAAAAGTTGATTCCCATCCATAGTTGGTTAGCGAATATTATTGGTAAAAAGCTTGGTAAAAATTACACAATAAGGAGCTTAGGAAGCGGCGGAGAAATCAAAGTTGAAGGTAGATATTATCCCAAAAAATTAGATGTGGCAGTATTAAAAGATAAGGTAGTCATTGTAACTGTTAGTTTTAAGTTCGTTACTTCTAATTATAAGCAGAATGTCAATAATTATTTTGAACAATTACTTGGCGAAACCGCAAACATACGGCGAATTAACATTGGCTTTGCTCATTTTTTGGTTTTGCGAGGGCATACGCCATATTTTGATAAAAATAAGGGAAGCTTGCGAGGAAAAACCCAAAGAATTGAAATTTTAAACGAAAATGATTTGGCAAAATATGTTAAACTATTCCAAGATATTGATTTTCCTCATAAACCAGATGTTTTAGGCATTACAACAATTGATTTTGACGAAAAAGAAAATGCTTTTTTCCTTGATTTGGAAAAGTTTAATTTATCGTTGCCTATTAAAGAAGTATTGCTAAAAAAAATTTCAGTGGAAGGTTTTATTCAAAAAATAGTGGCTTTATGCAAAATCAAGGGTTAAAAAAAATATCTTTGGAAAAAGCCAATGGCGTTGTTTATACACCCGAGTGGATTGTTGAAACGATTTTGGATTTCGTTGGCTTTGTAGAAAGTTCGTATCGGGCAACTGTGGTAGACCCTGCTTGCGGAGACGGCGCTTTTTTAACAATGGCAGCAAAACGAATAATCAGCGGTGGATTACGGAAAAAATTAGACAAAAGTTGTGTTAAACAGCTTTTAGAAAAAAATGTTGTTGGTTTTGATATTGACAAAAAAGCGGTTGCAAAGTGTAAAAATAGATTAGACCAGGTCGCGGAGAAATATAACATTAACAATGTTCAGTGGCAAATTTATCAAGGCGATAGTTTAGATAAGGAATTTGTTTTGCATTTTTTTAAAAAATTTGATTTTGTCGTAGGCAATCCGCCCTATGTTAGAATCCAACACTTGGAGAAAGAAAAGCGAGAAAAAATCCAACAGGGCTGGCGATTTTGCCAAAATGGTTCCACTGATATTTTTATCGCTTTTTTTGAGTTAGGAGTTCATCTTTTAAGTAAAATAGGAAAATTGGGTTATATTACCCCAAATACTTTTTTAAAAACAAAAGCTGGCGAAAATTTGCGGTGGTTTTTAAGAAACTCGAATATGTTAAAAACCTTAATTGATTTTGAGCACCACCAAATTTTTGACAATGTTACAACCTATTCTTTAATTACGATTTTGGATAAATATCACTTCAAAGATTTTTTTTATTTGTATAAAAGCAATGGCAAAAATATTGAATTTATTGATGAAATTAAAGTTAAAGAATTAGATATAAATAATTGGGTTTTAACATCTAACGAAACATCTCAGAAGTTGCAACTTATTAGAGAACGGGGCGTGCCATTAGGCCAGATAGCCCAAATTCATGTCGGCATAACAACCTTGGCTGATAATTATTATATTTTTCAAAATCCGATTTTTAACGGAGACAAGGCGATTATTCGCCTAAAAGATGGGCGAGAGTTCACAATAGAGAAAAAAATTTTAAAACCGATTATCAAGGCGTCTGTTTTAAAGAATGCCGGAGAAAACCAAAACCGCTTTGTTATTTTTCCTTATGAAAAAATAAATGGTCGGCATTTTATTATTCCGGAAGCAAAATTAACACAACAATACCCTTTATCTTACAAATATTTTTTAACAATTAAAGATATTTTGTTAGCGCGAGACAAAGGAAAACCAAACCCAGTTACCTGGTACGCTTTTGGCCGCTCTCAGGGGTTAGACACTTCGTTTGGTAGAAAGATTTTAACTTCGCCGATAAATAAAACCCCTAACTTTATCGTTTGGGAAAAAGAGGATTATACTTTTTACGCAGGTTATTGTATTAAATATACTGATGATTTAAACTGGTTAGCCAGTATCTTGAATTCGGATGAGATGAATTTTTATATTTCTCATACAAGCCGCGATTATCAAAATAACTATAAGTCATTTGCGAAGTCATTTATTGAAAATTTCACTGTGCCAAATAACGGTCTCGCCATTCGTCAAAATCAATTTGTTTTTTAAGAATTTCTAACATGCCTCAATATAGCTATAAAGCAAAAAATTTGCAGGGCAACGAGGAAAGCGGGATAATGGAGGCCCAAAATCAAGCTGGATTAGCCAATGCCTTACGTCAAAAGGGCTATTTTTTATTAGTCGCCAATTTGACTAATATTGGCAACAAAAAATCTGTTTGGACATTGTTGAGCGCTTTTTTTGACAATCTTTTTGGCGTGCCAATTACTGAAAAGCTGTTTTTTACCAGAAATTTGCAAATAATGGTTAAAACCGGCGTCTCCTTGCCCCGGGCTCTGAACATTCTTTCGCAGCAGGTTAAGAATGGTAAATTCAAGAGGGTTCTCACGCATCTCTCTGAAGACATTACTAAGGGCGAGTCGCTTTCTAATTGTTTATTAGCTCATCCTTCGGTTTTTCCCGTTGTTTATCAGGAGACCCTAAAAATTGGCGAAGAAACCGGTAAGATAGAAGATGCTTTGCAAATTTTGGCTCTGCAAATGGAAAAAGAGCATAAGCTCAAAGCCAGCATTAGTTCGGCAATGGTTTATCCGGCGGTTGTATTATGTATGGCTTTTGTTATCGGTATTTTTATGTTTATTTTCGCGGTGCCCAAACTTAAAGAGACCTTCACAGATATGAACGTAGCCCTGCCTTTAACCACTAAAATTATTTTCAGTTTTGCCGATTTTTTAACTAAACATTGGCCGTTTGCTTTGTTGGCGTTTGTTTTCTTACTAATTGCCGGTTTTTTATTGAGCCGAGCTAAAAAAGGCGGCCGTTTTAAATCAATTATTTTTTTGAAAATGCCAGTTATCGGTAAAATAACCAAAACCGCCAATATGGCTTTGGTTTTAAGAACTTTAAGTTCTTTATTAGAAGCAGGCGTGCCGATTGTCAGGGCTTTGGAGGTGGCTAGCGGTTCTTTGCGCAACTTTTATTTTAAGAAATCGCTTAAAGAGGCCTCTTTAGCCATAGAAAAAGGCGCGAAATTATCGCAAGTTATGTCCGGTTATGCCAATCTTTACGCGATTACTGTTTTTCATATGATAGAAGTTGGCGAAGAAACCGGTGAAACGCCCGAAGTTCTTAAAAAATTAGCTGATTTTTACGAGGAAGAAGTGGCCTCGGGCACGCAAAAATTGGCCTCTCTTATTGAGCCAATGTTGCTTATCTTAGTTGGCGGGGTAGTTGGATTTTTTGCTTTATCAATGCTCCAGCCGATGTTTTCCATGACAAGCTCTATAAAATAATTGCAAATTGCAAATTGCAAAATAGAAAAAACAAATCGTCAAATTGCAAATTGCAAATTTAGAAATGCAAAAGATAAATCGTCAAAAAATGTTTCTTTTTTCTAAACTTCGAAAATTTTTCAAAAACAAGTTTTGTTTGGCGCAGGGGTTCTCATTAGCAGAGCTTTTGGTGGTAATTGGCATTATTGCTATCTTAGGAGCAGTTGGCTTGCCGATTATCAAATCGTTTCAATCATCTTTTAAATTAACCGCTGCGGCGCGTGACTTAGTGGTAAATCTCCGTTCCGTCCAGCAGGCAACGGTTGCTGAACAGGTTGACTACGGATTAAGATTTTCTTTTGCTAACAATAGTTATCAGGTTTTAAAATTCAGCACCACCACTCAAGAGATTCTCAGCAAAACATTGCCCATTGATGTTTTTCTTTATCAGATTAGCGGTTTTACTAATGAGGAAGTTGTTTTTAATGTTTTGGGCGCGGTCAGGGAAAGCGGAACCGTAGTTATAAAAAACAATCAAGGGTCAACGAAAACCATAGAGGTGCGTCCTTCGGGCTTTGTAAAAATACAATAACTGAATTTTGGCGAAGATAGCGAAGTTAAATAAATCCCAAGTGTGAAGCAAATTATAAAAATACTAAGCAGAAAGCACGGATTGCTTGTTAGAAAAACACAAAACACAGAGCACAAAGCACAAACAAAACACAACTTTCAAAACACAAACTAATTAAATCCGTTTGTGCTTTGTGTTTTGGAGCTTGTGCTTTGTTTGTAATTTGTGTTTTGTAATTTGTGCTTTATTTTAATATCCTTGGTAAGAAGTTTGCCAAAAATAAGTCAACAATATGACTACCCAGCGCAAGTCAGGATTTACGCTCATAGAAATTCTATTGACCATAACTTTCTTGTTTATTGGTCTGTTGGCTTTATTGCAGATTTTCCCTTTGGCTTTTGGTTTAGAGCGGATAAATCAAATAAGAACTCAGGCGGTTTTATTGGCTCAAGAAAAAATGGAAACCGTCAACTCGCAAGGTTATCAAGCAGCTCTGACGGGCGATGTTTTTGAGCCGAATCTGCCGTCTCCTTTTGAGTTTTTTTCTCGCCGAACCATCATAAGTTATGTTGACGGTAATTTAGAGGAAGTTCTGGCTGATTTAGGTTTGAAAAAAGTTGAAGTTGTTGTTTCTTGGCAATCAGCCCTGCCTTTGGTGCCAAAAGAGTTTAGAATTATTAGTTTGATGGTTGCTAAATGAATTTACTCCGTACATCAAAAAGCACATCAAAAAACCCCCGCCTTGAGCGGGGGTTTTTTGTCTAGGATTGATTATTTTTCAAGATTGAATACCTGATTAAACAAAGGCAGTATTGACCCAATTAACAATTCCGGGGAAAGGAGACCACTGGGCGCAGGAGCAGGTCCGGGAGCTGGCGCCGCTGGTATTGGTTGTTGGGGCTGGGGCGTCATCTGAGGTTGAGGAGTCATCTGTCCGCCTGGAGCCATTTGAGGCGCTTGCATGATTGGTTGGTTTGAGCCAGGTATTGTCCCGCTCGAACCTTCCCCAGACATTATTTCATTTGGCTGAGGCCCTATTGGCATAGGATATTCGCCAGTCGGAGATTGCTGGTACTGCTGGGGCATTTGTTTTTGGGGCATTATTCCATTTGGAGGCGGGCCATAAGAGCAGTTTTCTCCTTGACATGGCTGGGGCGGCGCCATTTGCTGTTGCATTTGCTGTTGCACTTGTTGTTCTATTTGTTGCTGCATTTGCTGGCATTGTTCAGGGCTTTCGCAAACTGGCTGGATTTCCATAAATTCTTCAACCTGTTCGTTAGATATGCCCATACCATTATCTGGGCCATTCTGTTCCGTTGGGCCAGGTCCTGGAAACAGAGGCGCTTTGAAATTTTGACATTCCTGCGGATTAGCAGTACAAAATGATTTACATTCTTCAGGTGTTTGACAGCCGCCCGGACCAGTGGGCGCTTGGCCTGGCATAGGGGCGCCTTGTTCGGTACGCGGTATTATTTGACCGGATTCAGGCATTATTGGCTGAAAATTTTGACATTCTTCAAGGTGCGTTTCGCAATAGGCCTTGCATTCCTCGGGCGTTTTGCATCCACCCGGGCCTGTCTGCCCTGGGGGCATCATACCTTCACCGCCCGGGCCTCCTTGTCCGGGCATAGGTCTTACTTTTTCAAAACAGCCGCGCATTTTATCACCAATTTCTTGAGGCGGCATAACCGCGCCAGTTTTTAATTTTCCCATCATATCGCTTCCAAGTTGTGTGTTAAGACAATCAAGAACTTCTTGGGGCGCTTGCTCTAATGATTGCTTGAATTGTTGTTTGCCTTGTTCCATTCTTTTTAAATCCTCCTCTAGTATCAAGCCGTGTTCTTTGCCAAAATTAAAACAGGTTTCTTGATTATCGGGATTATTGCAAAAGGCCTCGCATTCTTCTTTTCCTTTACACCCGCCCGGGCCTTTGCCGCCGGTTTTTCTGGACATCGCAGCTTCTTCAGGGCTCATAAATCCGGCGGCCTCGGCAAAATTTAAGCACTCTTCAAAATGTTCGTCTTGCTGACAGTAGACATCGCACTCTTCTTTGCCTTTACAATTTGGCGGCTTAGCCCCTTTTTTTAGAGCCGCCAACATTTTTTGTGAATCGGCTTTCTCTTGCTCTGACATAAACCCGGCCTCCAGAGCAAAAGTCATACAAGTTTCCATATTGTTGGGGTCGCTGCAATACTCGTCGCAGGCCTCCTTGCCTTTACAGGGAGGCGGCTTGACACCTCTTTTAACGGCCGCTAACATCTTTTGTGAATCGGCTTTCTCTTGCTCTGACATAAACCCGGCCTCCAGAGCAAAGTTAATGCATTCCTCCATATGTTCAGGGTTGTCGCAGTAAACATCGCAGGCCTTTTTGTTGCCGCAAGCCGGTGGTTTTACCCCTTTTTTAATAGCTGCTTGAACTTTTTTTGCTTGAGCCAATTCTTCTGGCGGCGCTAAATTATTTTTTTCAGCAAAGGTCACACATTCATCTATATGGTTGATGTCATTGCAATATTCTTCACAGGAGTCCTTTGTGGTGCAGTTGCCCGGTTTTTTAATGTTAGTTGCCATAAATTTTTTGGCCACATCTGTCTCTTCTTTTGGCATAAGGTTATTTTTTTGGGCGAAATCCAAACAGGCCTCCATATTTTTCGGCTCATCACAGTATACCTTGCAGTTAGCTTTATTTTGGCAATTTTCCAATTCCTTAATAGGATATTGGATACTCATTGCTCCAGTTGTTTCTCGAGCAAGAATTTCAGCGGTTGAAACAACTGAACCCGCTAAGAGAAAGCTTATGACAGCAAGGCAGATTAGAAATTTTGTTTTTGTCATAGTTATTATTTTTAGGACTTACGGGTTTGTCCCAAAATTGTCATTCCGAGGCGGAGCCAAAGAATCTGACGGCGATAGCCGTCATCTCTTCGA
>CAYVXQ010000011.1:5435-15639 GCA_964454625.1 uncultured Candidatus Saccharibacteria bacterium | reverse complement strand
AACTTTTAACTTTGGACTTTTAACTTTTCACTTATTTACTGTCCTTCAATGGGCACAAAGCTGCGATATAGATATTCTAATAGATAGTTGGCAATCATTCGAGCCGCTTTTGGTCTGGAGAAGTTCTCCGATCCTTGAACCATAGCTTGCAGGATATTGGGATGACCGAAGAGATAATTTAATTTTTCTAAAAATAAGTGGGGTTTTAAGTTGTCTTCTTCCAACACCTCTCCCCCGCCGCATTTTTCAAAACAGTAGGCATTATGAACTTGATGATTCTGCGCGGAATTTGATAAAGGAATTAAAATAGCCGGTTTCTTATTAGCGGAAATTTCAAAAATAGCACCCGAACCAGCCCGAGAGATTACTAAATCACAAGCAGCAAACCCGTTCTTTAGCTGGGTTTCGTTCATAAAACCAAAAGAATGATACGACTTTCTTAATTGCTCGTTGCCTATTAAAACATAAGCTTCTTTGTTGTTTTGTTGGTAATTCGTTTCCCCTGTCTGGTGGATAACTTCAAACTCTGAAAGTATTTCTGGAAAGGTCTCTAAAATAAGATTATTAATGCTTGCGGCGCCTTGTGAGCCGCCTAAAACAAAAAGTACGGGCTTTTTACTTTGAATCTCAAAAAATTTCAATGCATCTTCTTTATTTCCTCCCATAACCCCGCTTCTTATGGGATTACCCACGCAAACTATTTTATTGGTTGGCAAGTTAAACGTTTCCTCAAAAGAAGTGAAAATCTCCACGGCCCATTTGCTTTCTATTTTAACGGCGAGCCCAATTGTTGCATCTGATTCGTGCACAAAAATCGGCACCCTTAAAAGAAAAGCTGCTAAAGCGGTTGCAAAAGAGCCGTAGCCACCTTTGCTGAAAACCATATCAGGCGCCAGAAAGAACAGTAAAAATATGGCTTTTAAAATGCCGCAAGGTATTTTAAAAAAATCAATAAAATTTTGAAACGCAAAATAACGTCTGATTTTACCGCTGGGTATTGTTTTAATTTTGACTTTTTCAATAGACAACAAGACCTCGGTCTGGAGGTTTTTAGGCCCAAAATAATACAAATCCAAATCCGGGTCGGAATAGTTGTTTCGCAATTCACGGATAATAGCTAATATGGGAAAAATATGTCCGGCGGTTCCTCCGCCAGTAAAAACAATTTTCATGTTAGAAATTCTTAATTGAGCGGCGAATTTATGAGCCGCGAGATTTAGAAGTTCTTACACCGAGCACATAACTTTATTGCAGTCCTGCAATAAAGTTATGTGCTCGGTGAATTCGCGCTAAGCTCAAACTGCGCCCTGCGGGCTTGTTTTCGTTAAGCGCTCATTTACTTTTAGACAAATTGAGCAGAATACCCACGGCCATCATCTCGGCAATCAGGTGTGAACCGCCATAACTGAAAAAAGGCAAGGGCACCCCGCCCATCGGCATTAGCCCTAACATACCTGTTATGTTAAAAAATGTTTGAAAGATAATCCACACTCCGATACCCAGCGAAAGAAGCCCTTCAAAATTTTGGCCTTGCGTTTTACTGTTCTTTAAAATTCTCCAAAAAAGTAAAAAAAATAAAATAACTACGGCGCTCGCGCCGATAAAACCCCACCCTTTACCTATTATAGCAAAAATTGAGTCGGTGATGGGAGTGGGTAAAAGTCCGATGTTGGGTTCGCCCAAACCAAAGCCAAAACCCTCCTTAATGCCGAAAATTTTTCCCGAGCCAACCGCTAATAACGATTGACGTAGCTGAAATCCCTTGCCCAAAGGATCTGTTTCGGGATGCAAGAATATTAACCATCGGTTCAACGCGTGGGGCTTGATTAAGACAAGCGCGATGAGGCCGGCCATTCCGGCCCCTATTAAACTAACCGTATGTTTTAAAGGCGTTGAGGCCGTAAAATACATCATTAAACACACGGCCAACAAGATGCACAATGTACTTAAATCGGGCTGAAGAGCTAAAACGGCGAATATTATTATAGCCACCGTGAAAAAGGGTAAAAATATCTCCTTAAATTTTTTTTTGTCAGACATTGCTTTGCTTTTATCAAGCCAAGCCGCTAAGTAAATAATAAAAACGATTTTTAAAAATTCCGAGGGCTGAAATAAAAATCCGGCCACGGAAATCCAGCGCTGTCCCCCGCCTATTTTTACGCCCAATCCAGGCACAAAAACCAATAAAGTAAGAAGCAAGGTTACAAAAAAAATCAAAGGCGCTGTTTTTTTTAAAAATTTTATCGGTAATTTATACAAAACAACACCCAAAAAAATCCCAACAGCCAATTTTATGAGCTGATTTTGCAAGTAATGCCAAGGCGTGCCAAATCTTTGCTGTGAAAGCGGCAGAGAGATTAGCCCCATAGCGAAAAGCCCCCATAAAGTCAAAACAACGATAACAGCCAATAAAAAATAATCGGGCGGACGCTTTTTTTTAAATAGTTTTTTGCCGGCCATAAAATTTTACCCATTTTTTAAATTGCTCTCCCTGCTCTTCAAAATTTTTCCACAAATTATAGCTGGGCGACGCCGTAGAAAGCAGACATACTCCGCCTTTTTCTGTATTCTCGTAAGCGAATTTCACAGCTTGATTCATCTCTGATGTTTCAAATACATTTAATCCTCGCCTATTTTTTAAGATTCTTTTGCCGCTGTCAGGGAATAAAACAATGTTTTTAATTTGGTATTTTCTTAAAATTTTTTCCAATTCCAAAAATTTGCATCCCCTATCCTCGCCGCCCAAAAAGATTGTCTTGACGTTGGGTATGGAAGCAATAGCGAAAATAGTTGACTCGGGGGCAGTTGAAATAGCGTCATCGTAAAACTTAATCCCTTTGAATTCGCCAATAAACTCTAATCTATGGGCAAGCGGTTTGAAGTTTTTAATTGCCTGGGCTATAACTTTCTTAGAAACCCCCAAGATACTCCCGACGGTAGCGGCTATTCTTATATTGTTTTTATTGTGTTCTCCAAGTAAAGGTATTTCCTTATCTTTTAACGGCAGAGACATTTTAAAAGGCATTGCCTTGGCTTTTATCTTACTCCCCCACTCTTTCAACTCTCTTACTTTTGGATTATAGACGAAAAAACTATTTTGATTTTGAAAGTTTATAATATTTTTTTTAGCCGCGAAATAATTTTTAACATTGCCGTGATAGTTCATATGCTCGGGAAATAGGCTGGTAACAACGGCTATGCCCGGCGAACGTTCTATATCGTCAAGCTGATAGCTGGAAAGCTCCAAAACAAATAATTCGTCTTTTCTTAGCGGTTGCTCAATAAGGGCTTTAAGCATTGGCGAGCCGATATTGCCCAAAAACCGAACCTTCCTGCCATCGGCCTTTAAAATTTCGTAAATAAGCGAGGCCGTTGTGCTTTTGCCTTTACTGCCGGTTATTCCGATAATCCTATCGTTGTCCACCCGGGAAAAAAATATGTTGGTGGCGGTGGTATATGGGATTATGACGGCTTTTTTGGCAATGCCGGGCGTTTTAACAGCGATGTCGTATTGCGATTGTTTTTTCAAATAACCACTGCCCTGCTTTTGGTCAGCTATGCCGATTTTCAATTTAGGAAAATATTTTTTGAGGTATTGTTCGGTTATTTTGCCTTCTTTGCCATAACCCAAAATTAAAACATTTTTCATTCCCAAAAAACGAAATTCTGTCGGGATATTAAAAGCAGGGTGAGTTGAAAAAACTTCTTGGAAAAAATTGTTTTGGCTTTTTATCTTAAGCGAAAATTTTTTTACGATGAAATCATTTTTAAATTTATTTTTCGCTAAATAAAGAGCCGCTTTATTTTCTTCAAAAGTGCCCACACAATCAAATGGCTTTAATCTCCCAAATCCCAAAATATCGCTAAATTGATTTTGCAAGGTTTTTTCTTGAAAGAGATTGTTTTTGAAAATTTTTAATAAGTCATTTTTAGGCAAAAAGGCAGATAGTAAAAGAAAAGACGAAAGGCATTTTGGGCAATTTAAGCACCACCTGTCCCCTTCCCTACCCTGTTTTTTATTGGTAAATTTTTTATTGCAGCTGGAAAATAAAAAATGATATTTTTTAAATTCTGAAAACATTACAGCGAGGCGAATTTCATAAAACGGCCTTAATAAAGAAAAATATCTTATTTGTGGAGAATAGTATCTGTTGATATAGTTCTGGAAAATATTTTCAAATTCCGCTGATTTGCTCCATTGATGATTTATGTCTTGTTTTTGATATTTCAGATTGCCAAAATTGCTGCTGTATTCGTTAGCGACAATAATATTCTTATAATCATAAAATACGGCAAGGAAGAGCCCTAAAAAGCCGTAAATAGACGAGATAGGAATATGGCCTTGATAGCTTTGCGGCAAGCCAGATAAGAGTTTTTCATCTAAAACCCGTTTGATTTTTAGTTGTTTAATGCTCGCTATTTTAATTATATCCTCAATGATTTCTGATTTTTCGCCGGTTTGGACGACAAAGCCAGTAATGTCTTTTTTAGCTTGTTTTAACAATTCAACAGCCACAATAGAATCCTTGCCCCCGCCCACGCCAACCAGAGACCTGTTTTTTCGCGGTAAAAAGTAATTTTTTTCTTCTTTTTGTTTTTGAGCCACGGGAAAACCGATTGTCTTTTTAACGGCAAGGCGATTGCGATAAAAAAACTCGCCTAAGCCCTTTTTATAAACCGTTTCCCAAAACAGGACTTTGTCGGGGCTCAGCGGTTTGGCTAATTTAATTTTAGGCGGACAATAAGTTTTATAATAACTTACACCCAACATTAAATGAAGGTCGCCTAATAGCTCGGTTAAAAGTCCCCGAGGAATTTTTTCTAAGTTAGGAATCTTTGGCAAGATTATTTTTTCAACAAAAACAAGTGGTTTTCTCCCAACAAAACCAATTTTATATTCAAACTCTAAAAATTTTTCTCGCGGTTTAAACCGATAACCGCTGAACTCAAAAAATATCGGTTTTAGATTTTGGTCTTTCATTTTGTTAGTTTTTATTAGTTTTCCATTCATCTAACTGTCAATCCCCTCTTTACCAAAAAGCCCAAGATAAGTATTTTTTTGTTTTTTAAATTTTCCAACATTTTACGGCAGTTGCATTAAATTTTTTTCAATTTCGGGATATAATTCGTCAACTTTCTTTTGCAAATTAATGGTATTTTGCAGGACTGTGATGATTTTTAAATAATGACCTACTTCTTCAAACGACAATCTTTTGCCAACTCTATCTTTAAGCCATTTGTCTAAAATCTGATACCCGCCAATATGGTAATGCCAAACATCCGCTTCAATCCCCTCAAAGTATTGCTCATCGTTGATGTAAATTCTTTTTTGTTGGGGCTGGTAATTCCTTTTTTCCACTAAGCCATTTTTTAAAACACTGCTGGTGCTTTTTGGAAATTTAGCTGTTGGCTTTTCTAACTTTAGCGATTTGAGTAAATGCAAGTCCGTTAAGTCCTTGCCGATTTTAGCAATGGCAAAAAATAATTTTGGCTCAGTAGTAAAAGGCGCTTTTGGAAAATCGATTTTCAAAAATTCATTGTATTTTTGGCGATAAACATTGGAATACAAAACGCCGTATATGTAATAAAAAATGTCTTCGGCTGAAACCTCTTGCTTGTATGTTTCGCAAAGTTTTTGAATAATTTCTGGTTTTATATTAGGCTTTTTTTCTTCCTCTCTTGGGGCGTCAAAAAGCATCATCACTCCGGCTGGAAGTTTTGTTTTTGGTTTTGATGAACCATAAAAGTTTTGGCTGTAAAGATAAAGAGGCGCTTCATAACAAGTAGTTTTTCCTGATAATAGTCCGTGCTCACAAATATTTTCCGTTACCAAAAAATGTGTATATGGTAAATCAAGCTCCTCTCTTTTGTGAAATATCAAACCCAAATTCGGTTTTAGCATATTATTCATTACTTCTTCTCTTGTTCTCTCAATAATAGACGAATGATAGAAAATCCATCTTTCGTCAAATGGTCGATATAGAATTTTAGTAAAACAGTTTTCATAATCAGCGATGTTTAACTCCTGGATTTGTCGGCGGGCTTTGGTTAGAAAAGTTAGCTTATCTCGCAAACCATAATTTTGTTTGATAAGTTCATCGGTTTCTCGCGAGCTGCGCAAAATATCAATACGGGCTTTCAGCCCTTCTTTATTGGAATCAATTACAAAATTATCTCGGGCTGTCACTATTCCCACGCTATGTACAGGAAAGATTTCAGCCACACTTATAAATTTTTCGTAGTCCTTTTCGCCCTTTGGGTTTCTGGCGATTAAAAAATAATATGGCTCTTTTGGTTCTAAATCTTGCCATTTAGTATTTTTTATGTTCCGGGTTTCCAGAAAGTTATATTTTTCTTCTCTCAACCCCCAGAGGTCAAGATATTTTATCGTTGGCTTGTTGCGCTGCGGACATTTCACCATCAAAGCAATGCTAACGCCCTGTTGAATGTCAAAAACATTTTCGTCTTTTTTACCTTGCGGAGTTTTTTCTTTTTTCTTAAAATTTCCGTGTAAATTCAAAATATAAATCTCGTCAAACGTTTGTATTAAAGAATAACGCATTCCCCTGAAAGTTGGGTTGTCTAGCCAAGCATGGTTTGTAATAAATCCCAAAATGCCCTGGTCGGCCTGCTCAATTTTCCATTGAGCAAATCTGAAAAATTTTACATAATCGTCTTGTAGCCATTTTGGATTGCGTTCGCCTAATGGCTTCCCTGCCACTAACTTATAGTCCTTTATTTTTTCTAAAATCCAATTTCCCGTATTTCGTGATATTCCGGAATACGGCGGATTGCCCATTACTACTAAAATTTTTTTCTGGTTTTTTACTTCTAAAGCGTTTTTTGATTCTTCAGTTAAAGCAAAGGGGAAACCTGGCAAATTGCTTTGTTCGTGCTGTTCAAAATCCAACGAATTAGTTAAAAAAAGATTAAAGCGATCATTGTCTTGCATTTTATAGCCCAAATTCTCCAATAACAAAAACGCTTTTAAGTGGCCTATAATATACGGCGCCATTAAAAGTTCAAACGCGTAAAAATCCTTTAATATGTGGCTTTTAACCAAGTCAAGCCAAGAGCCGGCTTGTTTGCTTTGCGCAATTTCGTTTTCAGCGATTTCAATGGCATTAGCTGGAAAAGTCAAGGTGCCGCTGGCTGGGTCTAAAATTGTTACAGTAGAGTCGGCGAATCCCAATGTTTTGCCAAATTTTTCTTTTAACAATAAATTTATTGAACGGGTGATATAAGAAACAATGGGTAGGGGCGTGTAATATACTCCCCTATGCTTTTTTTCTTTGGGATTATATTCTTTTAAAAATGTTTCATAAAAGTGTATTAGCGGATCGTTTCCGCCAGTTTTTTCTTTTAAGTCACTTTTTATTTTATCAATATCGCAATAAGCCAAAATAGTTGCAATATCATCAATTATCCAATTTAGAGAATTTGGTAAGCTTGTTCCAGAAATTAAAGAAAAAGTATCTTTTAGGACCGTTATTGTTTTTGGCAAGTATTGTTGGGCCAAAAATCTGTTAAAACCGCTACCCTTGTGTTGTAATCGCGCCATAAAAAGCCCGTAAGCGATTGTTTGGCTGTAAATATCAGCGAATTGCTCTTTGGATAAATCAGCAATTAAGAAATGCTTGAACGCTTCGTAAATGCGAACTATTTCGGCTTGTTCGCCATCGTTTAATTCCTCAATAATATAAGAAGGAATTAGACGCGCTTTGCTCGCCAAGTCCTTTGCTAAAAGTTTGGCGGTTTTTCTTTCCGGGATATTAAAATTTAAAAAAGTATTTAATAAATCACCGAGTTCTTTTTCGTTTATTAGTGGCGGAACTTGTCCGTTTTTTAAGACAAGCAATTCACCTTTGCTGGCCCTAACCTTCATCACCCATTTTTGCTCCTTGCCTCGCCAAAGCCAAAAATCAAAATAATTGGTTAAAATAAAATTATCAAAATTATTTTTGTATTTTTCAATTTGTTCCGTAAATTCAATGCTTTCTAAATCTTTGCCAATATCTTTGGCTTCAATATAGCCAATTAATTCCTTACCCTTTCTGATGACAAAATCAGGTATACCACTCTCACCTCTTTTTGGTTGAGGAGTTATGGTTAGGTTGATTTTTTGAGTTTGGGCAAAACTTTCAATGAATTTTTGTAACACAACATAAAAGCTCGCTTCGGTTGTATCGCCTGCTTTATAATTTTTTAAAATATTTTCAAAGTATTCTTTTAACATTTTATTTATCCCAATAATCTTATGGCAACTCCGATAATGGCTAAAACTAAACTTATCAGCCAAAAGCGCATGGTGATTTTTTCCCGACTCCAGCCCTTGGCTTCCAAGTGATGATGAATGGGCGAACAAAGAAAAACCTTTTTATGAAAAAATTTTTTGGAAAAAAGCTGAATAACAATTGAGCCCACTTCTATCACTAAAAGCCCGGCAATAATCGGCAGAACCAATAATGAATCGGTTAAAAAAGCTACGGCTGCTAAAACCGCCGTCAATCCGATGCTGCCAGTTTCTCCCATATAAAAACGGGCTGGCGGAATGTTAAACCACAAAAAAGCTATGGTGGAGCCGGCAATAACCGCGCATAAAGCCGCTAAATCGTATTGTGTGTTAGCGTAAGCGATGATAGAAAAAGCACTAAACATAATGCTGAAAATTCCGCCAGCCAAGCCGTCTAACCCATCAACTACCCCGCCGGCCCAACAAGCCAGCACCGTAATGACGAACAAAGGCAAATACCACAAGCCAATTTCAATACTGCCGTTACCGGGAATATGAATAGTGTGCCAGCCCAGCTTAAAATAAAACCAGCAAGCGCCAATTAAGGCAATTGTTAAAACCACGACTAATCGTCGGGTAAAACGAATGCCTCCGGCCGCGTATTTGCCTTTGCTGAAAATTTGCAAAATATCATCACCCAGGCCCAACAAGCTACCGGCTATTAATATGCCCAAAGGCAGCCAGGTTTGATTTCTTGATAAAAAGTTCAACTTTTCCAAAGGGTATATTTGAGGAAAAATCTTATTCAAACCAGCAAACAAAAAAGCTAAAAAAATAGTGGTCACCCAAATTAAAAGCCCGCCCATTCGCGGGGTATTTACTTCCTTGTCCTTGTGGAGTTGATGGAAAACCGTGGCCGGGCTTCCATCAATGGTTTTGGTTCTGGCCGCCTTGCGCCAAAACTTATATTTGTAAAGAAAATTACTCAAAAACGGAGTCCATAAAACCGCCAATAAGGCGGATATGGAACAAAGAGATAAGATTTTAATGACATTTTCAGAGGCCATAATTGTCAATAATTTTTTTCATATCGTCAAATTTATCAGGCGAGTTTAGAACCACGGCTACTAAGTATGTTCCGGGTGATTTACCTTTAATTGTTAAAAGCAAACAGCCCCCCGCCTTGTCAGTGGTGCCGGTTTTTCCCCAGATGATATTGGGAATCTGCCCTAAAAGCTCGTTGGTATTTTGAAGATTATGGTGGAACTGGCCGTTATCTAAATAAAGAGCAAGCTCTTTCTTGCTTAAAATTTTTACGATTTCCGGGTGTTCAAAGGTGATATATTGAACAAGAATAACCAAATCATTGGCAGTTGAATAATTGATTTGTTCTTCGGGGCTATTGGTGTCTTCCGGGTCTAAACCACTAGGATTAAAAAAATAGGAATGATTCAACCCCAAGTCGCGGGCTTTTAGATTCATAAGGTCAACAAAACCATTCGGCCCGCCCATTGGTTCGGTTAAAGCAAAAGCGGCGTCGTTGCTTGATTCAATAAGCATAACTTCTAAAAGATTTTCCAAATTAAGCCGCTCCCCTATTTTAAGAAATCCAGCTGCATCTAATTGCTCAGTAGCTCGTTTGGTAACAGTTATATTTTGATTTTGTTGATAAAATTCAGCGGCAATCACCGCGGTCATTAGTTTAGTTAAGCTGGCAATCGGACTGATTTGCTGAGCTTTTTTTTCCCAAATAACATTATATTGGCCGTTAGCAGTAATTTCTGTTAAAACAGCGCTTACGGCTCGGATTTCGGGTGGTGACACTTGTTTCCAGTCAGTTGCAAGAGGATTAGTGGTTATTTGAGCGATATTGGCTGAAAGTTGTTTATTGGCGGCAAAATCATCTCCAAACCCTCCAAAAACATTAAGGACTAATCCAAATATTCCTCCGCCAATCACCGCAGCTATAAA
>CAYVXQ010000011.1:0-5335 GCA_964454625.1 uncultured Candidatus Saccharibacteria bacterium | reverse complement strand
CGTTCCGCGCCCAAGCAAAAACCACCCTCTGGCGGCATACCGTATTGAAATGCCTGCAGGTACAAGGCGAAATTTTCCGGTTTATTGCCCCATTTTTTAACATTAGTTAATAATTGCTGATAATCATTGATTCGTTGCCCGCCGGTAGTTATTTCTAATCCGCGGCATAAAATATCAAAACTCAGGGTATAGTCAGGGTCTTCTGGGTCGGGAAAAGTATAAAAAGGCCGTTTTTTGGTTGGATAATGAGTAATAAAAAGTAATTCGGAATTATGGGTTTCTTTGGCCCATTGACAAATTTCTTTTTCGTCTTCCGGGTCTAAGTCCGGTTCTTTTGTGTGGTCTCTTTCGGTTCTTTCTAAAATAATTTTCTGGGCCTCTCTCATTTTAAGCCGGGGAATTTTATCGCCAAGTTGCGGCATAACAGCGCTGGTTATTGCCATTTCTTTTTTACATTTTTCAGCCACCGCAACGAACATATTTTTTATAATCGTTTCGCAGGTATCCATTAAGTCCTTCCAAGAGTCAATAAAGCCCATTTCCGCATCCAGGCCGATATATTCGGAAAGATGGCGCGTGGTGATGCTGGGTTCGGCTCGGTAAGCGTGCGCTAAAGTGTAGACCCGCTCAAAAACGCCAACGAGCATTTGTTTGTAAAGTTGGGGGCTTTGGCCTAAATAGGCGGTTCGGTTATAGTAATCAATTTTAAAAACTTCAGCCCCGCCTTCAGTGGCTGTTGGCACAATGGTTGGAACTTGAATTTCTGTAAAGTCCAGGCCTTTCAAGGTAGTTCTAAAGCTGTCAATAACTGTTTCTTCTATTTTAAAGATTGCCCGGTTTTTTTCATTTCTTAAAGCAAGCGACCGATAATCCAATAAAACGGGTAAGCTAAGATTCATTCCTTCCTTGATATCAAATGGCAAGGGCTCAGCTGTTGATAAAATTTTAATTGTCTTTGCTTCAACCTCCACGGTACCGGTGTCTAAATTGGGGTTAATCATTTTATCAGGACGTTTTTTAACCAGGCCCTCTATTTCCAAAACATATTCCTCTTTGATATTTTTGACTAAATCAGTTGTAGCGACAATTTGCACCAATCCGCTTCGGTCTCTTATGTCAATAAAAACAATACCGCCATGGGCCCGTATAGTATTCACCCAACCTTTAAGCAAAACAGATTGGTCAACTAAAAAAGGTGTTTTTTTAATAAGCGTCCTCTGCATAATTTTATTTATTGTTTATAGTTTGTTGTTTATAGTTATTGTAAATATCCTTTTATTTTCTCCACAAATTCCCGAGGAGTGTAATCGGTCTTTATCAAATAATCTAAAACCCCTAATTGATAGGCCTTTTCTTTGGCAGTTTTATCATTGTAGTTGGAAAAGGCCACCACTTTTAAATTAGCGGTTCGTGGATTTTTGCGCAGTTGCTCCAACATCTGATTGCCATCGGCATTAGGCAAAAGAATATCAAGCACGATTAAATCGGGCATTTCTTGCTCAATCATAAGCAAACCCTCTTCCGCGCTTTCCGCTGAGATAACATTTATCCCCTGTTCAGTAAAAACCCCTGTATACATTTCTCTTAAAAGCGGCTCGTCTTCAATAATTAAAAGTTTGGGCATAGAAATAATTCAAAATGCAAATTTCAAAATGCAAAATGAAAATTAAAAATTCAAAATTTTTTATACTTTAATTCTAACAAACTTTCGTTTGCCGATTTGGATTGTCATATTATTCTTAACTTTGATTATTTCCTGCCAGTCGGTTTCTTGTTGGCCGTTTATTTCAACAGCGCCACCTAAAACCATTCTCTTTGCTTCGGCTTTAGATGGAGTCAATCCGCTCTCAAATAATAAATCCAGGATGTTGTAATCCCCTTTTTTGACTTGCCATTCAGACATTTCGCTTGGGAGCTCTTTTCTCTGAAAGACATTTTCAAATTCAGTTTTAGCTTGCTGGGCCGTTCTTTCTCCGTGATAAAGCGCCACGATTTCTTTGGCCAAACGAGCTTTTAAATCGCGCGGATTAGCCGTTTCTTTTTTTATTTTTTCAATTTCCTCTATTGGCAAGCGAGTGCATAATTCAAAGTAATCCCCTATCAACTCGTCTTTCATTGACATTATTTTGCCAAACATATCATTTGGCTCATCAACGATAGTAATAACATTACCCCAGCTGGTTGACATCTTCCGGCCGTCCAAACCGTTTAACATAGTCATAACCATAATGTCTTGCGGTTTTTGATTGAAAATTTTCTGCATATCTCGTCCAATCATTAAATTAAACAATTGATCAAAACCGCCAAGCTCCACAGCGGCTTTAATAGCTACTGAATCGTATCCTTGCATAATAGGATAAGCTAATTCGTGCAAGCCAATCGGATTCTCTGAATCCCATCTTTCTTTAAAGTTGCGCCGTTGAATCATTTGTTGGGCCGTAAAGTTTTTGGCAATGTCTAAAAATTTTTTAAAAGTTAATGTGCCGAGCCATTCAGAATTGTACCGCACCTCAATTTTTTTTAAGTCCAAAATTTTTCCAATCTGTTTTTCATAGTCCTTCATATTCTCTTTAATTTCTTTCTCTGTCAAACATTTTCTCATTGAGTTTTTATCCGAGGCGTCACCTACTTGGCTGGTAAAGTCGCCGATAATCAAAACAATCCGATGACCCAAGTCCTGAAAAGCCCGCAGTTTCCACAAAATAATCGCTCGGCCAATGTGAATTTTCGGCCCAGTCGGGTCAATGCCAAATTTTACCCGCAATTTCTTGCCGGATTTCAACTGCTTCTCCAGATGCTGTTTATCAATAATCTCTTCTACTCCCCTTTCTAAAATATCTTTTATTTTTTCATTATCAACTATTGCTTCTGCCATAAATTAAGGTTTTATGAATTTCAAAATATAGTCGCAGTATTTTGTGTAATCTTTTAAGCAGGGCTTGATTGATTTATGGAAAAGTTTCTCATTTAGTTTGCGGTATTGATGCACTAAAATATTGCGTAGACCCACTGATTTTGAAATTTCTTCGCTAAATTTTTTTGGTAAAATTTTAAGATTTGTTAAAGCCAAGAATGTTTCCTTGTAATCATTGGGAACTTGTATTTTTCCGCTTTCAGAAATGATATGTTGATTAATATCCAAAGCATCGCCAATGACTCTTTCAAAAATTCTCTCCACCACCGTATGCTTAAAATAATCACTGACTATTTCCCGTAACGAATAGTTTTTAAATCCAGACAGAATTTCAAGCTCACTTTGAATAAAATTTATTTTACTTTTGATAAATTCTTTATCTAACATTTTTTATCATTTTGTTTATTTTTTTTTGCCTTTTTAAGAGCAACTTTTCTTTTAATTCAAAAAGCGGCTTGCTGTCAACGAAATTTTTATAAGCAAACGCCTGATACTGAGAAAAAATTTGCCTTTGTCCTGCTAAAAATTTTCCTTTCATTAAAGTATTGTACAAAAACACTGGTTCTGCCCCTTTAATCATTCGCAAGTCAACATTCTGACCCTTAAAAACTTTGCTAAAATCATTGTAAAGGTCTCCGTATCTTTTATAGGTTTCTGGCTTTGGGTCCAAAATTCCAATGTCCAGGTCGCTGTCTTTTCTGGTTTGTCCGTTTGCTTGCGAGCCAAAAACAACCGCGAACTCTAATTCGTGTTTCTTTACTAATTCTTCGGCCATCTGTTTTTGTTCTCTTTGTATCTCCATATTCCCCTATCATACCCAAAAATCCCTGCCAACGCAACTGGGGAAAATAAAAAAGTTTGTCAAGAGGTAAAATAAAAACACAACCCGAGTTCAGACAGTACTATTGGAACTCGGGTTGTGAACATTAAATATTACCCCTTAATTTTTCAGCTCGCAGTATCTTTTTTATCGCTAAAATGTGGCTTGCGGTTCGCAAGTCGCAATTTTCCTTTTGCGATAAAGCCCAAACATTATCAAAAGCCAGATTCATTTTTTCTTCTAATTTTCGGAAAACTTTTTTTTCTGTCCAGTAATCGTTGGACGAATTTTGCAACCATTCAAAATAGCTCACCACCACCCCGCCCGCGTTAGCTAAAATATCAGGCACCACTTGCACTCTCTTTTTAAACAAAATCTCCTCAGCTTCAAGGGTGATGGGTGCGTTTGCCATTTCCAAAATGGTCTTGGCTTTTATATTATTAGCGTTTTTTTCATTGATTTGATGCGAAATGGCCGCTGGTATTAAAATATCACAGCTCAACTCCAATAGTCCTTGGTTGGAAATTGTTTTAGCGCCATTTAAAATCGGCAAAGCCGAACAGTTGTCTTTTTGTTCCTCTGTCAGTTTGGCTATATTCAAGCCCTGTTCATCAAAAACACCGCCTTGAGCATTGCTCACAGCGATAATCTTATATCCCCAGTTATGAAGAATTTTAGCTATATTGCCGCCAACATTGCCAAAACCCTGTATAACTACAATAGTTTGCTCGGGTTTTTTATTTTCTATTTCAGACAATCGTTTGAGCAAATAAGCCCCTCCCAAAGCAGTAGCCACTGAGCGCCCCAAAGAACCACCTAATTCCACTGGCTTGCCGGTAATAACCCCGGGGATAAACCGGCCTTTTATCTTTGAATATTCGTCAACCATCCAAGCCATTATTTGTTCGTTGGTATTTACATCAGGCGCTGGAATATCAATGTCAGGGCCGATAAAATTATGGGTTTCTCTGATAAAGCCGCGGCTAAGTCGCTCTAACTCCCCTTTTGAGAGTTTGGCAGGGTCAACACAAACCCCGCCCTTTGCTCCGCCGAACGGCAAATTTAAAAGAGCGCATTTAAGGATCATTAAAAAAGACAACATTTTCACTTCTTCCAAATCGGTCTCCTGGTGAAAGCGAATACCGCCTTTTGTTGGGCCCAAAGCATCATTGTATTGCACTCGGTAGCCGTCAAAATAACAAACCTGCCCCGAGTCCATTTTTACAGGGAAGGCAAAAGTAAAAACTTTTTTCGGTTTTTTAAGCAAAGATAAATCCTGTTCTGAAAGCGGAATCTTATCTTTTAGTTTATCTAACCACGACCGACAATTTAAGCAGATATTTTTATCTTCGCAAAGACAATGAGACATATAATAATTTGTCATCCTGAGGGTAATCCCGAAGGACCTCAAGTAAGAGATTCTTCGGCTACTGCCTCAGAATGACAGTACATTTATTCTATAATTAAGGTAGGGGTCAGACCCCTACCTTGTGCTGATTAGTGTTGGGCTAATGGTTGGTGAGCAAGCGGGCCCTGGGCGTAGAGCTGTTGGACTTGGGCTTGAGTGTATGCTTCTTTGAAAATGCGGACATCGTCAATGA
>CAYVXQ010000010.1:0-17216 GCA_964454625.1 uncultured Candidatus Saccharibacteria bacterium | reverse complement strand
CTTCAAAAATCCCTTCAAAATCCTTGCCGAAGCCGAGCCCCGCCTTTGGCGGGGCGAGGCAACAATCGCCCAAAATCCTAATTCTGAAAATTGGCGGTGGGAGTGGGATTCGAACCCACGGGTCGCACAAGGCGACACGGCTTTCCAAGCCGTTTCTTTTAGCCGCTCAGACACCCCACCCAATGTAATTAGGACTTACGCGTTTGCCGTCATTCTGAGCCAGCAGGCGAAGAATCCGACACGCAGTGTCGCCCTGAGGCGATAGCCGAAGGGTCTCAACCATTGAGATCCTTCGGGATTACCCTCAGGCCTTCGGCTCTGAGGCCTCAGGTTCGAAGAGATGACGGCTATCGCCGTCAGATTCTTCGGGCTGGTGCCCTCAGAATGACAATTTGAAGGGCAAACCCGTAAGTCCTAGTCTAATAAAATGTCCAATGCTCAATGACAAATGCCAAAATTCAGTCATTGAATATTTGGATTTAGACATTTTATTTGTCATTAGCCGTTAGGATTTAGACATTTTCAAAAATTATGAACTTATCAGACATCAAAAACTTAATCTCTGATGAAGGGAAAGTGGTCTTTGTTGAAAACGACAAGATCGTTGGTATTTTTCTTTCTTACGGGGAATATCAAAAAATAAGCAGTCAAAAGAATTGCTCGGCACCAACAACGGCTGCGGCTAACCTGCCCCTGTTCGTTCCACCTGTAAAAGAGCAGAAGGATGAGCCGTTAATGTCAGGCACTGACGGTTTTTTTGATGAGCCAGTAGAAATGGTTGATGAGGAGCCGAAGGTAATTATTGAGCAATCAATACATGAGTCAGAGAAAGCAGAATCAGTGAAAGCTGATTCTGATTCTGCTGCTAAAATAAAGACGGAGAAAGAGTTAACTGTAGATGATTTGCCGTTTTAGCAGAAAAATATACTAATTTTGTTTGACATTTTTTTGAATATCAATATAATAAATATAATTGAAAAATCCGAAGCACGAAGCACGAAATTCGAAACAATATCAAAATCCAAGATTCTAAATTCAAAACCGTTTTGAATTTTGAATATTGGAATTTTGGATTTGTTTCGGATTTAGAATTTCGGATTTCGGATTTATACTTTTTATGGCTGAAAAATCTAAATTTGAACGAACCAAGCCGCATCTTAATATCGGCACCATTGGCCATGTTGACCACGGCAAAACCACTTTAACGGCGGCAATTTTGAAGTATGTTCATATGAAGGGCTACAAGTCATCTAATAAGTCGGTTGATGAGATTGATTCAGCTCCAGAGGAAAAAGCCAGGGGCGTTACCATTAACATTTCTCATAACGAATTTGAATCCGAGAAAAGGCATTATGCTTTAATTGATTGCCCGGGCCACGCTGATTATATTAAGAATATGATTACTGGCGCAGCTCAAATGGACGGTGGTATTTTGGTGGTTTCAGCCGCCGAGGGCCCAATGCCCCAAACCAGAGAGCATGTTTTATTGGCTCGTCAGGTGGGCTTGCCTTCTTTGCTTATTTTTTTGAACAAAATTGACCAAGTTGATGACCCTGAGATGATTGATTTGGTGGAATCGGAATTGCGGGAACTCTTAAAAAAGTATGAATATCCCGGAGATACCACTCCGATTATTCGCGGTTCGGCTTTAAAAGCAAGTCAAGCCGGCTCGGTTGACGATGAGGCAATGAAACCAATCGGCGAACTCATTACCAAAATTGATGAATACATAGTTGAGCCCCAGAGAGCCCTGGACCAACCATTTTTAATGGGCATTGAAGATGTTTTTTCTATTGAAGGCCGAGGCACGGTGGTAACGGGCAGAGTGGAAAGAGGCATTGTTAAAGCAGGTGAGGAGGTTGAGGTTATTGGTTTGAAGCCAACCCAAAAAACTGTTGCCGTGAGCATTGAGATGTTTAATAAAATTTTAGACGAAGGCAGAGCTGGCGACAATGTCGGCATTTTATTAAGGGGTTTAAAGAAAGAAGATGTAGAAAGAGGTCAGGTGTTGGCCAAACCCGGCACGGTAACGCCGCACACTGAGTTTGATGTTGAGACCTATGCTTTAACCAAAGATGAGGGCGGTCGGCACACGCCGTTTTTTGCTGGCTATAAGCCCCAGTTTTATATCAGAACTTGCGATGTAACGGGCGATGTATTTTTAGCCGAGGGCGTGGAGATGGTTATGCCTGGCGACACCGCTCAACTAAAAGTTAAATTAATTGCTCCGGTTGCCTTAGAGGAGAAACAAAGATTTGCCATTCGCGAGGGGGGCCGAACCGTTGGAGCCGGAGTAGTAACCAAGATTACAAAGTAAAGAAAGAAAAGTTGATTTGATAATTGCTCTTTGTTAAAAAAAAGATATGGCTGACAGTGAAATCAAAGAAAAAGCTAAAAAAGAAAACGGCAAAGAACCTGATGTTAAATCACGCCTTAGAATCAAGCTGCGCTCTTACGATAGCAAGGTGGTGGATGCCAGCTGCCGGCAATTAGTGGAAATCGCTATGAGGTCGGATGTGGAAGTAATTGGGCCGGTTCCTTTGCCCACGGAAATTCATAAATATACCGTTAACAAGTCCACTTTTGTTCATAAAGACGCCCGAGAGCAATTTGAGATGCGGATTCACAAACGACTCATTGAGGCATTAAACACTAATCCGCGATTTATTGAGGCATTAAGGGATTTGACTTTGCCGACCGGGGTAGAAATAGAGGTGAAGACCACCTAAGACGAATTAAAATTAAAAATGTTTCAAAGCACTACCCTATACCCTTTGGGTCGGGTAAAGCTTGGAAGAGGGATTCTTTATTCAGAGCAAAAGCAAACTACTTAAAAAATAAAATACCGGGTAGTTGCCCGGTATTTTGTTATGGATAAGAAGAGAAAATAAAGAAAGAGTTTAGAAAAATTTGCACTTCTTATAGTTCCTTTCTATGATTCCTCGCCCGCGCCGCGGCTTCGGCGACTTATAAGATTCGTATGTTTTCGCACTCCTTATAAGTCCCTTCAGCCAAGCGCGCCCCTTTTTGGAAAACCACGCAGGCCAGCAAAGCAGGACTAACAAACAAAAAATAATACCTCTCCATAGTCCCGCAACCAACTTGGCGAATAATTCTACCATTTGAACAACCCCCTTTCTTAGAATAAATTTTAAATCACCTTAATTATTATACAATCTTTTTGTTTGAAAGTCAATATGCCGTACATTCTTGGAAAAAAAATTGAAATGACGCAGATTTTTGAAGGAGAGAAAGTAATACCCATAACCCTGATTTTAGCTGGGCATTGTTTTGTTACTCAAATTAAAACAAAAGATAACGACGGATACGAAGCGGCGCAAATTGGTTTTGAGAAAAAGAGAGTTAATAAAATAAAAAAATCCGAAAAAGAAAAGGAGTATAAGCACTTAAAAGAGTTCAAAGTTCAAAGTTCAAAGTTTAAAGTTGGCGACAAAATTGATGTTTCTATGTTTAAAGAGGGAGATAAGGTAAAGGTTTCGGGCGTGAGCAAAGGCAAAGGTTTTCAGGGAGCGGTTAAAAGATGGGGCTTTCACGGCAGAAACGCCACTCACGGAGTTAAGCACGAGCATCGCACCTTGGGCTCGGTTGGCGCCACTGACCCGGCGCGCGTTTTTCCGGGCAAAAAAATGCCGGGAAGAATGGGCGGGGACAGAGTTACAGTAAAGAATTTACAAATTGTGAAAATTGATGCAGAAAATAATTTATTGGCAGTTAAAGGCGCGGTACCGGGAAGGAGAGGGACTTTGCTGGAAATCAGAAAATAGAAAATAGAATTTTGTTTATCAATCAATAATCTTGCTTTTTCTTTAACAAAATAATATAATCAAGTTGTATGTTAAATTATAAGGTTTTAGTGGAGCCGCAAAAAGAGGGCGGGTATACTGTTACGGTTCCTTCTTTGCCGGGTTGCATTTCTGAAGGAGATACATTGGCAGAAGCGCTGGAAAACATTAAAGACGCAATTGAAGGATATTTGGAGGTTCTGGCGAAACATCATCGGCCGATTCCTTTGGAGCTTTCCGAATTAAAAGAAGTAAGAATTTTCGGCAATCGGGCAAGAAATAAAATACAGGAGAAGGTGTATGCCTAAACTGCCGAGAGTTAAACCCACCCAAGTTATACGGGCTCTGAAGAGGGCGGGTTTTTTTATTGACCACACCACGGGTAGCCATTATATTTTGTACAAAGATGATAAAAGCAATCCAGTAACAGTGGCAATACACAATAAAAATTTAAAAATAGGGACATTGAAAAGCATTTTAAAACAAGCGAAATTATCGGTCGAGGACTTAAAAAAGTATTTGAAGAAATAAATATGAAAACCGATTTATACAATCAAGAAGGAAAAGTTGTTGGTCAGGCAGAGTTGCCAAAGGAGCTTTTTGATGTTAAGGTAGTGCCTGACTTGCTGCATCAGGTTATTGTTTCGCAAATGGCTAACCGCAGGCAGGGCACGGCTCATACCAAAGACAGGGGCGAGGTTTCGGGCGGAGGCAAAAAGCCCTGGCGCCAAAAAGGCACAGGCAGAGCCAGACACGGCTCAATCCGTTCGCCTTTATGGAAAGGCGGGGGCGTGACTTTTGGGCCTACTAATAAGAAAGTTTACAAAAAGAAAATCCCTAAAACCCTAAGAAAGAAAGCTGTTTTAATGGCGCTTTCAGCCAAAGCGCAAAATAATTTTTTGATTTTATTAGATGAATTAAAGATTACTACCAAGAAAACCAAAGAAGCGGCTCAGATTTTGAAAAAATTGCCTTGCCAAGAACAAACTGCTTTGATTGCTTCTTTGGATTACAATGTTGATTTACTAAGAGCCAGTCGTAATATTTCGCAAGTTGCTGTGATGCCGATTAACGACTTAAATGCTTTGGATTTGTTATCTTTTAAATATCTGATAATGCCCAAAGAGGGCTTAGCGGCTTTGGAAAAGATATATCTATAAACGATGGGTCATAATGTTTCTATCGTAATAAAAATGCAAGTTGACAGGGGTCAGACCCCCCTTTAAATTTTACATGCAGCTTTCGGGGGGGGTCTGACCCCTGTCAACTTGCATATAGAGTAATAAAAATTTGCAACCCTTCAACTTTAAATACATCTATGTTGTTAGACCGCTTAAAAAGAAAAATTCAAAGATTATCAAGCTCAAAGAAATCTTTGGACCGAAATAATGAAAGAAACAAACAAGCCGTTAAAGAGCAGCAAGCGCAGAGAATTCGCGAGAAACAAAAAGAAATCCATAAGGTCTCGCCGGCTGTTGCTCCGAAACTTAGCGACGATAAAAGAAAAGTAGTGGTGGCGCCTTTGGTTTTAAGAGTTCCCCAAATTACCGAGAAAGCGGTTGCCCTGCAAGATCAGAATCAATATGTTTTCAAAGTGGCGAAAGGGTCTTCAAAATCCGAGGTTAAAAAAGCCATTAAAGAGGTTTATGGAGTTGATGTTTTGAAAGTTAGAATTATTAATGTGCCCGCCAAGAAAAAACGTTTAGGCCGAACTTCAGGTTGGCAGAGCGGTTATAAAAAGGCGATGGTTGCGATTAAGAAAGGGCAAATTATTGAAATTTTACCCCGTTAAACATGATAAACATTGAGACCGTAGAAAAACCCCTGAAAATGTCATTCCGAGCGTTAGCGAGGAATCTCCAAACCTTGTCAGGACAAGATTCTTCACGGAGTTTACACTGAACGAAGTGAATGTGTTCAGAATGACAAAAATAGGTTTTTCTACACTCTCACATTATGTCCATAGCAGTATACTGATATACCCAAGGGATAAGTTATGTCTAATGTTATTTTTACAAAAAAAGAGCCGGAAAAAGGGCTTATTAAGATTTTAAAAAAATATGCCGGGCGCAACAATACCGGCCGGATTACAGTACGCCATCAGGGGGGCAGGGTTAAGAGGTATTATAGGTGTATAGAATTTGCTCAGCCCAATTTAGGAGATGAGGCAAAAGTTATCTCTATTGAATACGACCCTAATCGCACTTGTTATATTGCTTTAATTCAATACGAGAGCGGCTGCAAGCAGTATATTTTATCTCCCCAAGGAATAAAACTGGGCGATAAGATTGTTTGTGCTGAAAAAGCGCCTCTTAACCCGGGCAATCGCATTAAACTGAAGAATGCTCCAGTGGGCGCAATGGTGCATAATATAGAATTGATACCGGGAATGGGCGGCAAGTTATCACGTTCAGCTGGTTCTTTTGCTCAGGTTATGGCTCAAGAGGGAAAATATGCTAATCTAAAAATGCCCTCAGGAGAAGTGAGAAGGATTTTGGGAGAATGTTTTGTTTCCGTGGGCTCGTTGTCTAATCCAGAACATCGTTTTCGTAAGTTAGGCAAAGCTGGTATTAGCCGATTGAAAGGCCGTCGGCCTAGTGTTCGTGGTTCAGCTATGAATGCTTGCGACCATCCTCACGGCGGCGGTAAAAACAAACAACCGATTGGCCGTCATCCGAGAACCCCTTGGGGTAAGCCGGCTTTGGGAGTTAAAACCAGACGGAGCAAGTGGACGGATAAATTGATATTGCAGAGAAGGGTGAATAAGAAGAGGAAATGAAAATGACCAATTATTCTAATTGTTCTAATTAACCTAAATAATGTCCAATGACCAAATTCCTTGGGTAGGGTAGTGGGATTTATTTAGAATAATTAGGTCAATTAGAACAATTAGAATAATTAGAAAATATATTTTTATGGCGCGATCATCAAAAAAAGGTCCTTATGTGGACGAAAAATTCTTAAAAAAAGTCGCTTGTTTAAATAAGGGCGATAAGACGATAATCAAAACATGGGCCAGACGTTGTTCTGTTACTCCAGAAATGGTCGGCTTTACATTTGCCGTTTACAACGGCAAAGAGCATATACCTGTTTTTGTGATTGAGGAAATGGTAGGCCATAAATTGGGTGAATTTTCGCCCACAACTAAATTTGGGCGGCATGGCGGCAAGATGCAGAAAGAATTAGAAGCCAAAGCCCAGGAAAAAGAAACAGCAGCGGTCGCTAATAAGAAGTAATAATTTTTTAATATGTCAGTAGTTAAAGCGCAATTAAATCATCTGCATATATCACCCCGCAAGGTTCGCTTATTGGCGGATTTGATTAGAAATCAACAAGTGACCCAAGCCAAGACCTTTTTGAATTTTTGCGTAAAAAAGGGCTCTTTGCCCGTGAAAAAACTCTTGGATTCGGCTATTGCCAATGCGAAAAATAATTTTGAGTTGAAAGAGGAAGATTTATTTATTAAAGAGATAAAGGTAAATGAGGGCCCAAAAATGAAACGTTGGCGAGCTCGCTCTAAGGGTCGGGCTATGCCGATTCAAAAGAAGACATCCCATATTGCTATTACTTTAGATGTGATAACCAATAATCAATAACTACATGTCGCACAAGGTTCATCAGAAAATTTTAAGAATTAAAGAAATAAAGGACTGGCTCTCCCGAGGTTTTTATGAGAGATGTTTTCGTTCCTACTTGCAAGAAGATTATCTCATCAGAAGATTTCTTAGTAAAAAACTTATTCAGGCTGCGGTGGAAAGCATTGAGCTGGAAAGAAATAGTTCTGCTTTAAAAATTATTATTAAAACAGCCAGGCCGGCTTTGGTTATTGGTCGAGGCGGCCAAGAGGTGGAGAAGTTAAAGCAGGGTATTGATAAAATTTTAACAGTTGTTAAAAATGCAAATTTGAATCAAGAAAGAGAAGTAAAAATTGAAATTTTAGAAGTAAAAAATCCCTGGTCATCGGCAACATTGGTGGCCCAATGGATCTCCGGACAAATTGAAAGAAAGGTGCCCTTTAGAAGAATAATGAAAATGGCTTTAAGCAAACTGACAGAGCAGAAGGATATTCAAGGAGCTCGGGTGCAGGTAGCCGGCCGTTTGAATGGTTCAGAAATTGCCCGCACCGAATGGTTGCAGGAGGGTCGCTTGCCGCGGCAGAATATGCGAGCAATTATTGATTATGCTTTGGAAGAGGCCCATTGCACTTACGGCACTATTGGGGTGAAGGTCTGGATATATAGAGGAGAGAGATTCTCCTAAAATCCAAAGCACGAAGTTCGGATTTCGAATTTAGAATTTCGGATTTCTTTTACGAAGTAAAAGTTATGTTGCAGCCAAAAAAAATGAAACACCGAAAATGGCATAAGGGGAGAAGCAAGGGAGTTGCCTGCCGAGGAACCGAATTGGCTTTCGGAAATTTTGGGTTAAAGGCATTAGAAACCAAATGGATTACTGCTGGCCAAATTGAGGCATGCAGAAAAAGTATGGCTCGCTTTTTAAAGAAGAAAGGCAAGTTGTGGGTTAAAATTTTTCCCTACAAGCCAATTACAACCAAGGGCAGCGAGGTGCCGATGGGAGGCGGCAAGGGCACGGTTTCTTTTTATGTTTTTCCCATTACTCCGGGGCGGATTATTTTTGAATTAGATGGCGTAGAAGAAAACATAGCTCGCGATGCTTTTAAGAAAGCGGCCGATAAATTGCCCATCAAGACAAAGTTTATTAAGAAAGCCGTTTAAATTTATGAAAAGACAGGATAAAATTAAGGACTTTAATCATTTAGATAAATCAGCGTTGAGGGAATTATTACTGGAGAAGCGGGAAAAGCTCCGTCAATTGAAGTTTGATTTATCAGCGGGCAAGATTAAAAATGTTAGAGAAATCAGAGAAACGAGAAGAGACATTGCTCGTTTAAACACTTTATTGAGAACAAAGTTGACTAAATAATTAAACTTTATGCGAAAAACATTGCGCGGCACAATTATTTCCACTAAAATGCAAAATACAGTAGTGGTTAAGGTTAATCGGTTGGTGGCTCATCTAAAGTACCATAAACGATTTAAAGTTTCCAAAAAGTATAAAGCCCATGTGGAGGGCGGTGATTTTAAGGCAGGCGATTCGGTTATTATAGAATCCTGCCGGCCGATTAGTAAAGATAAAAAGTGGAGAGTATTGAAAAAGATTGAAAAAGGAATAAAAGCAATAGCCGAAGACACGATTAAATAAATTTATCTAACCGTTATGATACAGACCCGTACAAAACTAAATGTTGCCGATAACACTGGGGCCAAAATGGTTCAATGCATTGGCATCTTAGGCGGAACTAGAAAACATTATGCTCGTTTGGGAGAGGTGATTCGCGTAGTAGTTAAGAAAGCCGAGCCAAGAAGAGAAGTTAAAAAGCATCAGGTTTTGAGAGCAGTGATTGTTCGTCAATCTAAACCATTTCGCCGAGCCGACGGCTCTTATTTGAGTTTTGACGACAATGCTTGTTGTCTGCTTAACGACAATAAAACCCCTAAAGGTAATCGTATTTTAGGGCCAGTGCCGAGAGAATTAAAAGATAAGGGCTTTGAGCAGATTATTACAATGGCAAAAGATGTCATTTAATTATTAATATCTTTAATATGCGCATCAAAAAAGGTGATAATATTTTAATAATTAGAGGAAAAGACAGGGGAAAAAATGGCAAGGTGATTAGGACTTTTCCCAAAACCGAGCAGCTCTTGATTGAAGGGTTGAATTTAAAAAAGATTCATAAGAGGCCCCGTCGCGAAGGAGAAAAAGGTCAGACAGTTGAGGTAGCCGCGCCTTTACATTCAGCTCTGGTGAAGTTTATTTGCCCTAAATGTAATCAGCCAGCGCGATTGGGCTACGCAACCAAAGATAACGTTAAGAATAGGGTTTGCAAAAAATGCAAAACTGAAGTATAGAGAATTTTATGAAAAGGTTATACGAAAAATATAATAAAGAGGTTGTTCCCGAAATGATGAAAAAGTTTGGTTATAAAAGCTTGACAGCCGTGCCGAGAATTAGCAAAGTGGTGCTCAATAGTGGTTTCGGCAAAACAGTGGCGGGCAAAAGTTCTGGCGAAAGAGAGGTTGTTGAAAAGTACATTAGTGATAATTTAGCGGCCATAGCCGGACAAAGACCATCCTTAAGAAAAGCGAAAAAATCCATTGCCGCTTTTAAATTAAGAGAAGGTATAAATATCGGAGCCGCGATTACTTTAAGGGGCAAGCGAATGTATGATTTTTTAGAAAAACTGATTTGTTTGGTTTTACCAAGAAAAAGGGATTTTAGGGGGCTTAATCCAAAGGCGATTTCCAGAACCGGCGAACTATCCATTGGTTTTAGAGAGCATATTCTTTTTCCTGAGGTGAAAATTGAGAAAGAGAAAGGCATCTTTGGTTTAGAGGTCGTTATTTCTACTACAGCCAAAAATAAAGAAGAGGCCTTGGAATTATTTAAGTTAATGGAGTTTCCGTTAGAAAGAATATGATACGAATAATGCGAATTTAATGCTAATTTACGAATATGCGAATAATTTTATTCGCATATTCGCGTCATTCGTATTAATTCGTATATTCGTATCACACTTATGGCCAAAACATCATCTATTATAAAATCACAAAGAAAGCCAAAGTTTAAATCTCGGGTTATCAGACGTTGTTTTCGTTGCGGTCGGGTGAGGGGTTATATGAGAAAGTTTGGTTTATGCCGAATCTGTTTTCGAGAAATGGCTAATCGGGGTGAAATTCCTGGCATCACTAAGTCATCGTGGTAAATAAGCGCCCAAGAGTGCGAGCCGTAAGGCGAAGTGCGATTGGTTGCGCGAATTTACCCCGTGAAGTAATTTTAAATTTTTAGTAAAAAATTTAAAATAAAATTTGTAAAGCAAATTTCTACTTCACAGGGTGTAAGAACTTGTAATGAGTTTTCAAGCCATAAAAATTTATAGCTTGAAAACTCACACAATTTCTAACATGACCGATCCTATAGCTGATTTATTAAATAGAATCAAAAACGCTCAGGCCGTTTTGCATCCTGTGGTGAATGTGCCTTGCTCTAACCTTAAAGCACGGCTTGTTGAAATTTTGAAAAGCGAGGGATTTATTTCTGATTTTAAAAAGCGAGGCAAGAAAGATATGAAGATATTGAGAATAGGTTTGAAATATAATAAAGATAAGACCCCGGCAATTTCGGGCTTCAAGAGGGTTTCAAAACCAGGCCAGCGGATTTATAAGAAATCAAAAGAAATCAGGAGAGTTAAAAATGGATACGGATTAGCTATTATTTCCACTAATCAGGGTTTGTTAACCGATAAAGAAGCGCGAAAAAAAGAACTTGGGGGCGAAGTGATGTTAGAAGTATGGTAAAAATTTGGCTAGCCAAATTTTTACAAATTCTAAATCCTAAATTTTAAATCATAAACAAATCCTAATTACCAAAATTCAAAAAATTAATTTTTTGAATTTTAAGCATTTGAATCTTGAATTTGTTTAGAGTTTAGGATTTAGATTAGAATTTAAGTTTATGAGCAGAATAGGCAAAAAACCAATAGATATACCTCAAGGGGTAGAGATTAAAATAGAGAACAAAAAAGCGGCAATTAAGGGCCCAAAAGGAACGATAACTCAGGATATACCTGAAGAAATTTTAGTTGAACAAAAAGATAATCAGATTTTAGTTAGTCAATGTCGGGAAAGTAAAAAAAGCCGTCAGTTGTGGGGGTTGATTCGCGCTCTGTTGCAAAATAATGTGCAGGGAGTTTCCGCGGGTTTTGAGAAAAAATTAGAAATGGTTGGCATTGGTTACAAAGCCATCTTAAGCGATTCCCAAACATTAAAAATTGAAGCGGGTTTTTCGCACCCAGTTATAATAATAGTGCCTGAGGACTTGACAATAACAGTGGAAAAGAACATTATCACCGTTGCTGGTTTTAATAAACAGAAGGTAGGCGAATTTGCCGCAAAAATCAGAGATGTCAGAGTTCCCGAGCCCTATAAAGGCAAAGGCATTAGGTATCAAGGAGAAAAAGTGCGAAGAAAAGAAGGCAAGAAAGCGGCAACAACAAAATAAATCCGAAGCACGAAGCACGAAGCACCAAACAAATTAAAAATTCTAAATTTAAATATTTAAACCTGTTTAGAATTTAGGATTTTGAAAATTTGAATTTGTTTCGAATTTCGTGCTTGGGATTTCGGATTTGATCTAATATGTTAGAAACACAAACCAAAAGACAAAGAAGGCATAAAAGGATAAAGGCAAGAGTAATTGGTACAGCCGCTGTGCCGCGACTTTGTGTGTTTCGCAGCAATCAGCATACTTACGCGCAACTTATCAACGACCAAAAGGGAATAACATTAGGCGCTATGAGCGATTTTACTTTTAAAGAAAAAGGCAAAATCACCAAAGCAAGAGAAGTAGGCAAGGCCATAGCCCATTTTGCTTTGAAGCAGAAAATTGAAAATGTGGTTTTTGATAGAGGCGGTTATAAATATCATGGTAGAATAAAAGCAGTGGCTGAGGGAGCCAGAGAAGCAGGACTTAAGTTTTAATTGAGCGTCAAAATTTTCAAGCCCCGTAGGGGCGTAGAAAATTTAGTAAGGCGAATTTACCCTGTTAAATTTCCCAGAATTTTTAAACGATTTTTAATATGCCAAGAGAAAGACAATCAAACAAATCAAAACTAAAACCCGAATATGATTCGCGCGTTTTAGATTTAGCCCGCGTTACTAAAGTAACTGGTGGCGGGAAAACCCTACGTTTTAGAGCGGTTGTTGCCGTGGGCAACAAAAAAGGCCGGGTTGGTTTGGGCGTTGCCAAAGGCAAAGACGTTCAACAGGCCATTGAAAAAGCCACCCGTTCGGCTAATCGCCATATCTTGACTATTCCGGTGGTTGAGAATACCATTCCTCATGAAACCTATGCCAAGTTTGGTCCGGCTAAGGTTTTGTTAAAACCACAGGGCCGCGGTTTGGGTTTGGTGGCCGGGGGCGTTGTGCGGATAATTTGCAGCTTGGGAGGCATTAAAGACGTTTCTTCAAAATTGATTTCGCGCTCCAGAAACAAGTTGAATATCGCTCAAGCAACTATTGAGGCGCTGAAAAAGTTAAAAGTGAAAAGCTAAACTTTTTGAAATGACATTTGAAATGACAAATGTCTAATGACAAGATAATCTCAAATGTCAAATCTCAAATGTCAAAACCAAATGTTAAATGTTAAATCTTTTTTAATTAGTTTTAAGATTTGAGTTGCTCGCCTCGCTAAAGCTTTGGCGAGGCGGGTGGTTTTGAGATTTGAGTTTTGAGTTTTGACATTTTATTAGACATTAGTCATTAGGATTTAAGCATTTTTATATGCAATTACATAATCTGCAACCAAATATAAAGAACAAGAAAAGAAAGCGTGTTGGTAGGGGCGGTAAAAAGGGCACTTATTCTGGCCGCGGCGTTAAGGGGCAGAAATCTCGGGCCGGCCGAAAAATGCAGCCATCAATGCGAGAGCTGATTAAACGTTACCCCAAATTAAGGGGCTATCGCTATTTACGTTTTAACGGTTCTGCTGTTTGTTTGAACTTGGATGTTTTAGAGAAAAATTTTCAAAACAGCGATAAAATTACGCCATTTATTTTAGTTGAAAAAAAATTAGTTTTCCTTGCTGACTCCAAAATCCCACTAGTGAAGATTTTAGGCCGAGGAGAAATAACGAAGAAACTGAGCATCAGCGGTTGTCAGACCTCCAAAGCGGCAAAGGAGAAAATAGAGAAAGCAGGAGGAAGGGTATTTTGATTTAAGAAAAATGATTTATGATTTATGAATAATTATTCATAAATCATAAATCGTAAATCCTAAATCGTTTTTAATGCAGTGGCTTCAAAAACTAACCCTGATATTCAAGGACAGGCAATTAAGAGATAAAATTCTTTTTGTTTTGGGTATTATGGTGGTTTTTCGCTTGGCCGCGGCCATTCCTATTCCGGGGATTGATTTGGAAAATTTAAAAAGATTTTTCAGCCAAAATCAGTTTTTTGGCTTAATGAATGTTTTTGTCGGCGGCACATTAGACAATTTATCTATTGTTATGTTGGGATTGGGCCCCTATATCACCGGCGTGATTCTTATTCAGCTGTTGACTATGGTCTTTCCTCAGTTGGAAAAGATGTTTAAAGAAGAGGGAGCGGCTGGTCGGCAAAAAGTGAACCAATATGGACGTCTTTTAACCGTGCCTTTGGCAATTTTGCAGGGTTATAGTATGCTTGCTTTATTTGAGCGCCAGGGGGCTATTGGCCATTTGGCTGGACTGCAACTTATCGTGGCTTTAATAACCATTGCTGGGGGAGCGGTGTTTTTGATGTGGCTGGGCGAATTGATTACCGAGAAGGGAATTGGCAACGGCGTTTCTTTGCTGATTTTCGCTGGTATTGTTTCAAGCACCCCGGCTGACATCCGCCAGCTTATTTTTTCTTGGGATGTTGCCAATTTACTTTCTTATGTTTTGTTTTTTGTGGCTTCTTTGGCGATTATCGCTGGCGTGGTTTTGATTACTGAGGCCAGGCGCAATATCTTGGTTTCTTATGCCAAAAGAATTCGCGGCAACCGTATTTACGGGGGCTCTTCCACTTATTTGCCGATTAACCTGAACCCGGCAGGGGTGATTCCGATTATTTTTGCTTTAAGCATTCTGCTTTTTCCCAGCATGATAGCCGGTTTTTTAGCGGTTGGAGGCAATGCTTGGTTGGCTGGCGCCGCTAAAGCCATGGCCGCTTTTTTACAAAATAGCTGGGTGTATGGCATTTTGTTTTTTGTTTTGGTTTTTCTTTTTACATTTTTTTACACCGCGGTTACCTTTGACCCCAAGTCCATTGCTAACAACTTGCAAAAAATGGGCGGATTTGTGCCCGGCATTCGCCCGGGCCAGTCAACCGCTCAATTTTTGCATAAAATTCTTTACCGCATTTTGTTTTTAGGCGCGGCTTTTTTAGGATTGATTGCGGTAATGCCTTCAATTGTGCAAGGCATAACCAATATCCAGACATTTCGGTTTTTGGTGGGCGGCACTTCTTTGTTGATTGTTGTCAGTGTTGTTTTAGAGACCTGGCGGCAAGTTAAAGCGCAAATAGAAATGAGAGAGTACGATAATTATTAGTTTTTTACAACCAGCATAGTTATTTTGTTTAGCGAACTCCGATGGTTTGAAAATTATAGTCGCAGGTCTCGGAAAAATGACGCGGTGCCCGGTCGCCTGCGGAGACCTACCGCTATTTTCCCTCGCCCTGCTTTTTAATTTTCTAAACCATCTTCGTAATGCACACAAAATAACTATGCTGGTTGCTTCGGTGCTTTATGCAAAATATAAAACAAAAATCAGTTATTATTTTAATAGGCCCGCCGGGAGCGGGTAAGGGAACCCAGGCGGAACTGTTATCAGAGCGGCTTAATTTTTATTATTTTGAAACAAGCAAGATGTTGGAAGCCAGTTTTAAAGGACATTCCGCAAAGGATTTTATAGAAATTGAAGGCGAAAAATATTATTTTAGCAAAGAGGCCGAACTGTGGAAAAAGGGTTTTTTAAACAGCCCGCTGTTTGTCAGTTATTTGGTGCAAGAAAAAATCAGGAATTTATACGAAAAAGGCGAAAATTTGCTTTTGGCCGGTTCGCCCCGAACATTACTTGAAGGTGAGAAGATTATGCCTTTATTGTTTGATTTATATGGTAAAGAAAATATAAAGGTTTTAGTGTTTGATATTTCACCCGAACAAACGATTTTCAGAAATTCCCACCGGCGGATTTGCGACTTAATCCGTCATCCTATTTTGTATAATAACGAAACCAAGGGCTTGAAATTTTGTCCGCTTGACGGCTCGGCTTTAGTTAAAAGGCACGACCTTGACGACCCCGAAATCATCAAGATTCGTCTCAAAGAATATAAAGAAAGAACCGTGCCGCTTTTGCAATATCTTGAAAAAACTGGCTTAACAATTCATAAAATTGACGGCGCTGGCTCGGTTAGTCAGGTTTTTAAACTAGCTTTGGCGGCAGTGAATTGAAGTAAGAGATGGTTGCAAAATTATTCCTGCTACAATTTTTGTCTTTTGGCTGCGACTTCGTCAGACGGCGCAAAATGCCTTTCACCATAGCTGGGCTATGGCTTGGCGCCATTTTGCTCGTCTTCCTCGTCTCGCTCAAAAATCTAAAATTTCGCTACGAAATAACTTTGCAACCATTTCTAATTATGATTCCCATTAAATCGGAAAAAGAAATCGCTATAATGAGAGAGGGTGGCGCTATTTTGGCTCGTATAATGAAAAACTTATTGCGAATGGTTAAGCCGGGCGTTTCAACCGAACAATTAAATAGGGCGGCCTCAGCCCTTATTTTTAATTACAAAACAGAGCCGGCTTTTTGGGGTTATGATGGTTTTCCGGCGGCTTTATGCACCTCGGTTAATAATGTTGTGGTGCATGGTGTGCCGAGTGATTATGAATTAAAACCCGGTGATGTTTTGGGGCTTGACCTTGGCATAAAATACCAGGGTTATTACACCGATATGGCAGCAACTAAGTTGGTACAAAGTGAAACACTGTTTAAGTTGGGGCGGGGTCTGACCCCGTCCCAACTTTCCGAGAGAAAAAGATTGATAAAGGCGGCCCGGAAAGCATTAGACATAGCTATTAAAAAAGCCGAACATGGCAAGACCTTTGGCGACATTAGCGACGCCATTCAAAGATATGTGGAATCAGAAGGTTTTAATGTGGTTAGGGACCTTTGCGGCCATGGCATTGGCAAAGAGCTTCACGAAGAGCCGAAAATTCTGAACTTCGGCAAGCCGCACACCTGCGAGCAAATTAAGCAAGGGATGGTTTTTTGCCTTGAGCCAATGATAACAGCCGGCGATTGGCTCTTAAAAAAGTCCTCTGACGGCTTTGGCTTTGAAACCAAAGACGGTTCTTTGTCCAGCCATTTTGAAGCAACAGTAGCAATTACCAAGAGAGGGGCTATGGTGTTGACTAATTTTTGAATTACGCAATATATTCATCAATGCAATTATTCCAATAGTTTGCTTTATCATCTTTATCTTTTTGTTGTGATAATTACTTATAAATAGTTTAAAATTGCCTAAAATATTACTTATTAGGGCATTTTATACAATTTTTCGTATGTTCTTGACATCAATGTATGATTTTGTTAATATTTAACCAACAGATTATTTGTTTTGGTTATTGGTAATACCGATAGGGTTATTGGCAGCACAATTAAGTCGTTCGTTATTGTTAGAGTTGAAATTAGGTATTGAAATATTATTTTTTAATTTACTTAATACAAATATGAAACAAATAATTATACGATTAACGCAAAAAGCTGCTCTAATAACCAAAATAAATAATCTCGCATACCTTAATATATTTTAAT
>CAYVXQ010000009.1:15312-17813 GCA_964454625.1 uncultured Candidatus Saccharibacteria bacterium | reverse complement strand
GCGGTTTTTACCTTGCCGGAGATTCCTCGCTAACGCTCGGAATGACATTTTTAGGAGTTTTTCTACGCTCTCAAATTACATTTGCGTAAAAGAATAATCTACAATAATTTTATCCGCTCGCTCAAATTACGGCTGATTGATGAAAAGGGCCAGCAATTGGGAATAGTTAGTTTTGAGGAAGCCAAAGCAAAAGCCCAAACAGTCGGGCTTGATTTAATTCAAGTAACTGAAAAAGTTGACCCGCCGGTTTGTAAAATAATGGATTACGGAAAATATGCTTACCAAACCGAAAAAAAAGAACGCAAAAGCGGACGGCAAAAAGCCGGGGAACTAAAAAATATCCGCCTAACTTTTGCCATTTCCGAGCATGACTTAGAAACAAGAGCAAACGCCTCCGTGGAATTCCTCCAAAAAGGATACAAGGTACGACTGGAGATGCCGCTCAAAGGCAGACAAAAAGCATTAGATAATTTTGCTAAAATAAAAATCAATAAATTATTGGACATTATTAGGGGGAAAATGGTTATTAAGTTTGAAAGGGATTTAAAGAAAGAACCCCGCGGATTTTCAGCAATAATTACTAAAAGTTAATACACGAATATATTACGAATGTTCTATGCAAATAATTACAAATATTTGTAAAAATTTGTATAGGTAATTCGTAGTAAATTCGCGTAAACAATGAAAACAAGAAAGGCATTGGTTAAAAGATTTAAAGTAACCAAAAACGAAAAAATACTGCGCCGAGTTAGTGGACAGAATCATTATCGTTCCAAAAAAAGCGGCAATACCATCCGCCAAAAAAGAAAAATGATTGAAGTGCCCAAAGCATTGGCTAAAAAACTGAAAAAGATGGGGCTACGGTGAAAAAAATTCTAAATCCGAAATCCGAAACAATATCAAATGATAAAAATTCAAATGACTAAAACAGGTTTTGAATTTAAAAAATTTGAATTTTGAATTTGTTTCGTATTTCGTGCTTCGTGCTTCGGATTTAATCCAATATGTCACGAGTTAAACGAGGAACAACCGCTCACAAAAGAAGAAAAAATGTCTTAAAAGACACTAAAGGTTTTCGTTGGGGCAGAAAATCCAAATTTCGGCTGGCTAAACAGGCCTTGCAAAAAGCCGGCGCTTACGCCTATCGCGACCGCAAAGCAAAAAAAAGAACAGCCCGACAGTTGTGGCAAATAAGAATCAATGCCGCTTGCCGCGCCAATAAAATCTCTTACAGTAAATTTATGGCTGGTTTGCGAAAAAACCAAATTGAAATTGACCGAAAAATTTTAGCCCAATTGGCCCAAGAGCAACCTGAAATATTTGCTAAAATTGTTGAAAAAGCAAAAGGATAAGATTAACGATTCAAGATTCACGATTTATGAAAAACTCCCCCACCTTAGGCGGGGGAGTTTTAGTTTCAGTTTAAGTTGTTTATTTTATTGAAGATCTCTATAGTCCCCTGTTTGATAGCCCATTGCTTGATATAGTTAATGTCTACTTTGGAAATTTTTAACACTGTTTTAATGTCTTCCAATTGTTTATCAGAAGGAGTAATTTTATACCAAAGCAGTTTGCTTAAAATTAAATCCTCGGGTGAAATAAAATTTACCGTCTGTTTGTTTATAATTTTCTTTATAGGTCTTTTTATTCTATTCTTGTCAAAAGAATCATCTTTTAAAATCCAGAAATCAACTTTTAAGCCGGTGTGAGGGTGGATGAAATTAAACTCTCCTTTATTCTCTAAAGCGCTCTGCATCGCTTCTTGACTGACATAAACATCTTTATCAATTGCCAATAATTTTTTTGCTAAAAGCGGCAATTTTTCGGGCAATAATTCAATCACAATGTCTATGTCCCAAGTAAATCTGGGCTTAGCCCAAACCGCCACCGCCATACCGCCAATAACTAAATAAGGGATTGCTAAGTCATCCAATATCTTGGCTATGAGACAAAGTAAATCATCTGGGGCCAATAACTCTTTTTTGTTTTGGTTTATCATTATTTTGATTTCTTAATGATTCTAATTTTTTACCAAATAAAAAAAGTTTGCCAGCGATTTTAATTTTCTTTTCCGCAGACATTTTCTGAAAAAGTTTATCTTGTAATTCCTGAGCTGATTGAGGAGTCAACATAAATTTACCTCCACACTATAACTTTGTTTGAAATGGGGTTTTACCTAAACCACCATGAGGATAAAGCCCACATAATTATAACAGCGGCGATACCCAAAATAACCCAAGACAAAGGCACCTTTTTTTCCGCAGGAGCGGGCGAAAACGGCTCAGTTTTTTGTTGTTCTGGCTTATTTTCGTCAGGCATAAAAATAGTTGGTAGTTAGTAGTTAGTTAGTAGTTAGTAGTTGTGGCAGTCATTTGTTGGATATACCAAGGCACAATTTCTTCTTGCAGGGCTTTCAATTTGCTGGATTGATAAATAATAACAGCGCCGGCGATAAAAGCCAAAGTAACCACAATAGACAAGCCCAAAAAACTGGAAACGCG
>CAYVXQ010000009.1:0-15212 GCA_964454625.1 uncultured Candidatus Saccharibacteria bacterium | reverse complement strand
GCTGTCCATTGAATAATGCTTGTGCCTAATTTTGTCTGCTTGGGACTGCCCGCGGAAGTTAAAAACACCGCGGCGCCGATAAGAATCATCAAAGGAGCTAAAATCACGCTGATGTAAAAAATATAATTAACCGCTGACATAATAAAGTCCTCTATATCAGTATGAACAGAAAAAGGACAAATAACATCTTCGCAAGCAACGCCAATTGTTATATCATTACCTTTATTATCTTTGCCTGTAATAATTGTTTTGGGAAAACAAACCCCCTTAGCGCCACCCGGTGGTGCTGATGGACAGGATTGATTCAAATCACAACAACAGCATTGTTCGCCGGCCGGACAACCATTAGGATTACTACTTGGGTCAACAAGTTCGCTATTTGTGCAGGACTTACCAGCGGCCCAAACCAAACCGCTCCAGCTGCTAAAAATTAAAACAATGGCGATTATTGCTAAAATTTGTTGTGGTTTGAGCATATATGAAAAAAGTTAAAAACGGGGACAGACCTCTTAAAAATTTTTATAATGTTTTTTCAAATTAAGAGAGGTCTGTCCCCGTTTTTAGGAGGTCCGACCCCTGCAACTTACATTACTCCTTTACAAATAACAAGGCATAGTGGTAAAGCTCGGCTGGTAATTCCTTTTCAAATCGCAAACGAAATTTAGCGGCTGCATCTTTGACTTCTTGAACTGAAATTTTGCCTTGTTTTGGCCCCAACCCCGCTTCAGGCAACCAATCAACCGCTAATAATTTTCCATCGGGCTTTAAAATGCGGCTGATTTCTTTAAAAGCCGCTTCTTTGTCTTCAATTTGAAATAAAACATTGGTAAGCAAAGCAAAATCACAGGTTTGGCTGCTAATTTCAGGTATGCCCGCTTCAATATCGCCAATAATGGTCCGGATATTGCTCAAACCCAAAGACCTTGCCTTGCCCTGCAAAGCGGACAAGGGCTCTTCTAAAATATCCACGGCAAAAACAAAACCGTTTTCTAAAATTTTCGCTAAGGGCAGTGTCCAACCGCCGCTGCCTGCGCCAAAGTCAATCGCGGTCATCTCTTTTTCAAGACCTATTTGTTTGAGGGTTTGCTCAGGATTGATGAACATAAAATTATAAAATCCGAAGCACGAAGCACGAAATACGAAACAAATTCTAAATCCAAAATCCTAAATTCTAAATGGGTTTAAATATTTGAATTTAGAATTTTGAATTTGTTTCGGATTTCGTGTTTCGGATTTCGTGCTTTAATTTGTGCTTCGTGCTTAATTACTCTTTTCCTCTTTGTTTTCCTCTACTATAATTCCCAAGCAGGTAGCTGAAGCCACTTTATCACCAACGGAAAGACGCATTACCCGAACACCCGAAGCGGCTCGACCATGAATTGATATTAATTTCAAGGCGCTGCGAATAACTTGCCCTTTTTTGGAAATAACCACTAAATCCTCGTCATTTGGTTCAAGAATTTTAGCAAAAACAATTTTACCTGTTTTATCGTTAATCTTGGCCGCTTTAATGCCACTGCCGCCCCGATACTGCAGCCGATATTCTTCAACCGCCGTCCTCTTACCATAACCATTCTCCGTTATTATCAATAAATAATTCTTTCCACCACTTTTTATTTTTTCATTTTTATTTTTTATTTTGATAATGTCCATCGCAATAATCTCATCTTGCTTGACTAATTTCATTCCTTTAACGCCGCCCGCGCCCCGACCCACTGCTCTAACATCGCTTTCTTTAAAACGAATTGATTGGCCATTTTTAGTTATCAAACTAATCTCATCGTCTTTATCAGCTATTTTAGCGGCTCGCAACGAATCATCGGGCTGAAGCTTTACTGCCAACAATCCGTTTCTGCGAACATTTTTAAAAGCCGAAAGAACTGTTTTCTTAATTATACCATTTTTAGTAACCATAACTAAAAACTTATCCCCTGCTTCTTCATCTTTTTTGGTGTAAGAAATCAAACTTAAAACCTTGTCTTGCGGAGTAATATCAATAAAATTCAAAAGCCCCCTGCCCTTGGAAATACGGCTTAATTCGGGAATTTCCCAAGCAAAGCACTGGAAAATTTTGCCCGAATCAGTGAAAAAAAGCATTCTGTCTAAAGTATTAGCCACCACAAAATGCTCCACAATGTCTTCTTCATTTACCTCCAAACCGGCAACCCCCTTGCCGCCTCTCTTTTGCGTGCGATAAACCGACGGCTTAATCCGCTTAATAAAACCCCCTTGCGTTACAGTAATAATAACTTCCTCTTGAGGAATTAAATCCTCGTCGCCGATTTCGCCCACCTTACCCGCCACCACTTTGGTTTTACGACTATCTTTATATTTCTCAACCATCTCCCCTAACTCTTTCTTTATAACTTCTTTTAATTTTTTCGGGCTGTTTAAGATAAAAGTAAGCTCCTTAATCAATTTTTCAATCTCGGCTAATTCCTTTTCAATTTTATCCCGTTCTAATCTGGCTAATTGCGACAAGCGCATTTCTAAAATAGCCGTTGCCTGAATTTCGGTAAACTTGAATCTTTTTTGTAAATTAATTTTTGCCTCATCTTTACTGTTTGATTGCTTGATAACCTTAATAACCTCGTCAATGTTTTGCAGGGCCTTCATCAACCCCTCTAAAATATGAGCTCTTTCTTTATTTTTTTGCAAATCAAAACGGGTACGTCTTAAAACAACTTCTTCTTTATGCTTCAAATAAAGAGCCAGAACATCAATCAATGACAACACCTTTGGCTGGATACCATCCACCAAAGCCAACATATTCAAATGAAATGTTTTTTGCAGGTCGGTATATTTGAAAAGAGCATTAAGCACTTTTTTTGGAAAGGCCTCTTTTTTCAACTCAACTACAATGCGCATTCCTTCTCGGTCTGATTCGTCTCTGATGTCTTTAATCCCGTCAACTCTTTTGTCTTCCACTAACTTGGCCATCTGTAAAACCAAAGCAGATTTTTGCACTTGAAAAGGAATTTCCGTGATGGTAATTTGCGAGTTGCCTTTTTTGGTTTCTTCAATCTCGGCCCGGCCGCGTATTAAAATAGGCCCCTTGCCCTGAGAGTAAGCCGCTAATATGTCTTTTTTACCGTAAATAATGCCGCCCGTGGGAAAATCAGGGCCTTGGAAAAATTGAAATAAATCCTCGGTGGCGGCTTCCGGGTTTTCCAAAAGATAGATAGTGGCTTGTAAAACCTCCCCAACATTATGCGTGGGAATGTTGGTAGCCATACCAACAGCGATACCTAAAGAACCATTTAATAAAAGCTGCGGCAAGGGCGAAGGCAAAACGCTCGGCTCGGTTCTGGTGCCATCATAATTAGCCGTAAAATTGACAGTGTCTTTTTCAATATCACGCAACATTTCCTCGCCAATCATTGATAATTTGCATTCCGTGTATCTTTGCGCAGCCGCTCCATCTCCATCAACCGAGCCAAAATTGCCTTGGCCTTTTATCAATGGATACCGCAAAGAAAAATCCTGCGCCATTCGCACTAAAGAATCATAAACCGCCATATCGCCATGAGGATGATATTTGCCTAAAACTTCACCGACCACCGTGGCTGATTTTCTGAATTTCACATTGGCCCGCAAGCCCATATCATACATTGCATAAAGGATTCTGCGGTGAACCGGCTTTAATCCGTCTCTCACATCAGGCAAAGCCCGAGAGATAATCACCGACATTGCGTAATCCAAATAACTCTCCTGCATTTCTGCGGTGATTTCTCGGGGCTTAATATAGCCCACCTCCTTATTTTCTTGTTCTTCTTTTGTTTTCTTTTCTGCTGGCATATAAAACTAAAGCACAAATTACAAAACACAAATTACAAACAAAGCACAAAATACAATTTTCAAAACACAAACTAAATCTTTAAATCCGCCTGCCCCGTAGAGTCCCTCACTATCGCTCGGGACTCTACGGGGTTTGTGCTTTGTGTTTTGGAGATTGTGTTTTGTTTGTGCTTTGTGCTCTGTGTTTTGTGTTTTTTCTAAATATCCTCAAAATTCATCCGGGTTGCTGGCAGTTGATGAACTAATCTCGTCCCATATTTCCAACAATTCCCTCTGTTCGTTAAAGTCCTCTCTTGCTTGTTCTAATTCATCCCACGACTGGCTGGTTTGAGATGTTATTTCAGGCAAGGGTAAAATTTCTGGCTTGGCCGTTTGTTGTAAAATATCCATTCGCGTTTTAAAATTTCTGAACACTAAAAATAAGAATGGCCAAGCCAAGAAAAACAAAACAACAAAAACAATCAGCCGCCTCTTTTCTTCATTAAGACATTTAATTTTATCAATTATTTTCATTCAGTCCGCTGTTTTTATCTGCTCAGTTAAAATCTTAGCGGCAATATTCCTCATTTTGTCTTCTAATTTTCTGTAAAGCGCAAAAACCTGCTCATAATAACTCTCGTAAACCTGAGTATGCAAAGTTAAATCATTAATATCTATCTTTGCTAATTTTTGGTCCATTTCTTGCAAAATCCGCTCTTTTTCCTGCTTCATTTCTTCTTTGGCTTTCTTAGATTCTTCTTCAAATCTTTCTAATGATTCTTTAGCTACACTAACTTGCTTTTTAATCCCTTTTTCTAACATTTCCTGCAATTTCTGATAAAAGAGTTCTGTCTCGCCGTCTTTCTCCAGTATTGTAAATAATGACTGCTGTTCCTTATTAGTCAAAAAAGGTGACTTAATTAATTGTTCTAAATCCTTGTTCATAAATTTAAGGAGAAATGTGTGTCTTTTTCTCTTCGTGTACGTTTCTTATCGTATTCAACTTGTGCGCTAATGCTTTGCTGGTATGCCACCCAACCTTTCCAAGAGATACCGTTTCTTTTAATAAAAATTCACCAGTATGCAAGGCAATTTTAAATACGCCTGAAATAGGATGTTTGAAGTTAGAGGACTTAAAACAATCATCTACCCATTTCTTGCCATTTCTGCCAAAGGCAAAGAATTCTTCTTTACAGGTTTTGCCCCATTTTGCAGCAGCATCTTCGCAAGCCACATCTCTTGCAAAAACTCTTTCTCTATCCATTAATACCCGACGCGCCTCTAAGAGTTTGCCTAAATTAGCCCCTGTTTCTGGATAAGCCCTTACTATATCAGCGATTTTATCAGGAGAGGTTAAATTAGAGCCGATATTACCATCTATCCTTCTGCCTAATTTTTGCAAAAGCTGAAAGGCATTCACGGTATCATTAAGCTCGGTAAAGCGAGGGGATTTTTTATCATAATTGTCTTCATAATATCTCTTCATCGCTGCCACATCTTTCTTATCTGGTGGCGTCAGCGCCACTCGTCTGTAATCAGGGCCACCTGCTAACTTTTTTAACTCATCTTGTTCTTCTCCGGTAAAACACTCATTCATCGCCGCTTCAAAACGCTGCCAACCCTCGCTTTTCTTATCAAGAAAACAATTAGCGCTGGCCTCGCCTCTTAAATCATTTAACCAATTTTGAAATATCGTTTTTTGAGCCACCTCTTCTGAAACACCGTAATTATCAGCATGCTCTTTGACATTATGCCTAAATTCTACTTCCCGTCCCCTGCCGATAATTTTCTCGCCGGTTTCTTGGGCAATTTCACCTGCCCTATCTCTAACTTTATTCCAATCTACCATATTTTTATAGTTCTAAAACCACAATTAAGTCGACCTTTAAGTTATTGATTTTTAAGATAAATTTGGATAACAAAAATTATTCTTTTGCTTTTAATAATCTTCTTACAACCTTTTCCCATTTAGTTAAAGGTTCTTTTATAAGAAGAGCGATTGTTTGTTCTTGAGAGTAGCCCTCCTCGCGAAGTGCAGTAAAAGCCCCGATGCCATCTTCAAGAAATTTACGATACTCTGTAACAAATACTTGCTGGACAGTTTTTTGAATTAGGGGTTTATGTTTCTCGCCTAGTTTCGGTACTAAAAATTGTATCAGACCTTCTTCTTCGTTAGCAAAATAATCATATAACCCTCCTTCTTCTTTTGATTCTGTCAGATACTTCAAGGTATCTTGGGGTGAATGAAATCCATCTTTAAGAAAAGCAAAAATTTCATCTTTCGCCCGACCTTCTTCGTTGTGTCTTAACCATTGAAAATAATGCCTCATCGCAGCTTCTCGTTCCTCATCAGTCTTACTTGCCTTTAACTCTTGAAGAGCGTTGTTTTTTGTAAGTTCCTCTCTGAATAGTTTTTTCATTGCGTGTTGTTCTTCGTGCAAGAATGTCCCTTTGGCATAACCCTCAAAGGGTCTACCTTCTGCATTTTCCGCAATAATAGTCCCGTCGAGTCCTTTGGCTAAAGATGTGCCAACACTTACACCCCCGCTCATATTAGCCACTCTTTCATCTTCTTGGGTTATTTGTCTATTTTGTAAAAAAGATTGACTGTAAATGAGCCCATAATCTACAATATCATGACAACGAAAATATAAGGTCATTGGTCCTTCGATTACCTCTATTCTTCCTCTGGGTATATTACCAAATAAGGCAAACCAAAGGTCATCGTCGTCTGGACATTGTCCCCGTATTTCTCTTACCCGTTTATGTTTTTCCACATATGTTTGGAGCATTGATTTTGCTGTCTCTTTTTGTGCTTCGGTCAAGCCATACCTTGGACCAAAATCTCTAACAATTTCATAAAGCTGACCAGTCGAAGCATCCGGGTTTTTACGAATAGCAATAATGAGCTGTTCTTGAATTCTTGCTAATCCTTCTTTTTGGTAAGCTAATTTTTCTTTAAATTCCTTTAATTTTTGTGATTGTTCTTTTTTGGGAAACTTACGCACCCTCTTCAATGCCGCCTCCGGGTCAAAAATTTCTCCTGGAGTAATCACTGGCTCTGATTCTTTCTCCGGAGCAATAAGAGCGGTAATTCTCTCTTTTGTCTGTTTGATGAGTAAGTATATTTTTTCCTCTAAATCTTTCAAACGATCAAAGACATCAAGCTCTTTTTCAACTTTAACTATATTCTCAGCACTAAGTTCAATGCCCTTATTAACCCGATCAATTTCTTGAATCCCTTGTTGCATTAATGTCCAACTTTCTTTCTCTATTGAATTTATTGTTTTTTCAGCAAACTCAACTATTGATTGCTCTTGAATATTTTCAGAAGTGCTTACTTCCTTACTTTCTTTTTTTTCGGCTTCGATTGGATTTTCAAATTTTAAATATTCTTTCATAAGAATAATTGCATAATAACAACCTAAAATGCCGGTTTTGCTTATTCTGACGCGGTTTTTAACAACTTTATTTATTTTTTAAACAAAAATGTCAAATTTCCGCGTGTTTACAAGCAAAATTGCTCGTTGTGAAAGTTATTATGCAATGGGTCTATAAAAGATGGCTACGTAGTTCATTGGTTTTTATTTCTTCAAGTTTTTTTTGATATTCAGAAATTAGCTGGGCTTGCTCTTTGCTTAACAAAAGTAAATTTCTCAGAAATAGTTTATATTCCTCTTCTATTTGCTGCATTATTTGATAATTAGAAGTAGTGCTGGATTTGCGCATAGTCGTTCTGTGTCTAATTTTTGGGGTTATTATAGTTCCAAAACAACAAAAACAATCAGCCGCCTCTTTTCTTCATTAAGACATTTAATTTTATCAATTATTTTCATTCAGTCCGCTGTTTTTATCTGCTCAGTTAAAATCTTAGCGGCAATATCTCTGATTTTTTGCTCCAAAGTGCGATATTGAGCCGAAACCATCCGGCTGTGCTCTTGCAACAATTTGCCCCTTTGCTCAAAATCATCATCGGGAATCTGCGAAAGTTTATTTTTTAACTCAGCTAAAAGCCCAGACCTTTGTTCTTGCATTTCCCGCTCGGCCATTTCAGTTTGCTCGTCAAAATCCGCGATAATCGGCTGGCCCTTTTGAACCGCTCTTTTAACGGCCATTTCAAACATTTCTTTGAGTTTCTGAAAAAAAACTTCGCTCACTCCTTCTTTCTCAAATAAATCAGACAGGGCTTTTTGTTCTTGCTGGTTAAAAAACTTGGCTTTAATAATGTTTCCTATGATTTGGTTTATGTCTGTTTTTGGTTCATCCATAAATTTTTATGTATTAATGCCTTTGTCTATTTTCTCTCTTATTTTTTTATTTTTCCTATTTTTTCTTATTCTCCTTTCTATTGCCCCGCCTCCTCCAACCGTAAGCTTAATGCCCAACCGCGTCGGAGAAACAAGGGTTTCTTTCAAAAAAAATTCAACTCCGCCGGAAACAAAATTCCAAGCCAAAGAGCTAATCTCTTTCATACTAACTAATGCTCCGCCCCTGCCGACAATAAACCTGCTTCCTCCTTTCGCCATGTTCACCAAAGGCCCAACCACGCCCCTAAACATATCAATAAAATTTCTGTATAAAATATCTTGCAAATCCTGTTTAACGGTGTTTTTCAGGATTTGTATGTTGCATTGCTCCCCTATCTCTAAACGAAAGGAATCTTTTATGTCGCTTTGAAATTGCATTGCCTCTTTTATCTTAAGCCAATCCTGGCCCATATCGGGATTTCTTTTCAAAAAAGTTGACAAATTCCGCACTTCAGGGTCATTCTTTAACGAAACCCGTATTGTTCCGCCAATTCTTTTAAGAATTTCTAAAATTATTTTTTGAGATTTAGCGTATTCTTCTATCCTTAGACGAGCCCATTCCTTTTTTTCCGAATACTCTATCCTGACACTCTCCTTTTTCATTTTTTTATCCGATGGCTTTTCGGGCCCTATGCTAATTTTGCGAGGGGTTTTCTCAAATTTAGCTTCCTCATATACTCTTTTGGTATTACGCAATACTGTAGCCGTTCTTGTTAAACTATAGTTTAACATTTCCTTCACTTGCTTTTCCCACGCCCGGGCTTCGTTACTGGACCACTTAATATCTATTGGTTCGTAGTTGCCGTTTAAAGGCATCTCTTGTTTGGTTTTGGGGTCAGTAAAATCATCAATAACATCTTCTACTTTTTTCAAACTCTTGGTGCTTAAAACGGCCGCAACTTTTAATATCTCTCGCTCCACTTCCTCTTTTAACGATTTAATTTCAGATTCTATCTCTTTTTTTCTTTGGTCTGACATTGTGTCTACGTTTTCTGACTTTTCTTTATACAATTCATTCAATGTTTTTTCTCTATCTTCTTGCCGCCTAAGGTATTCTGAATCTGAAATAAACGTGCCGGAGCTAGTAATGCATCCTATGCGCTTTTCCAAAGTTTTTCTTTGAGCAAAACCAACTGGACGCTCTTCTCCGTCTATAAATGTCATCTGTTGGTCCTCTGCTCTTTGGCTCTCTCTTTTTTCTATAAACACTTCTTCGAGCTCCTTTCTATAATTTTCCTTGTATTCTTCGTCGTCGGACTCTGTTTTAAGGACTCCTTCAAGTTCTCTCCTCTTATCTGCTTCAAATTTTTGTAAAGCCACCTCTTGCTCTCGCCTTTTTTTAAGCTCTGCTCCAAGCTCTTCTCTTCTTCTTTTGCGTTCTTCTTCGTCCGGTTCTCTTTTAAGCTCTTTATTTAGTTCTTTCTTACGGTTTCGGCCGTATGCTCTTATAAGCGAATTAAGCTCTACCCTGGGCCTTTTCCTAAAAATAACTCTTTCAACCGAACCGCCAACCCATTCCCCCGCCTCTTTAGCACCACGCAAAACAGTTTTAACGCCTTCTTTAAAATCAACCATAATTTTATGGTTCTAAAACCACGATTTTTGTTTCCGCGACGGGCAGATTTTTAGCCGTAATTTTTAGCTTTTTCTCAGGCACAATGCCTTCTTCGCCCATTACTTTTAAAAATCTGTCCACGCCGTCAATCTCGACATTTAGATTGTTAATTTTATAATGCATTGGAATAACAACCCTTGGCTCAATTTGCGAAATAATCTCGGAAGCATCTTTGGCGTCAAGGGTAAACTTGCCGCCAACCGGAATCATTAAAATATCCACATTACCGATTTGCTCCAACTGCTCGCTGGTTAGCTCTTTTTGGCCTAAATCGCTTAAATGACAAATTTTAATGTCTTCAACTTCAATTTTATAAATAATCACTTCGCCTCGTTCTTTGCCTTGCTGATTGTCGTGAGAAGCCAAAAGCCCTTGCACAAAAGCGCCTTTAACTTCATACTCGCCGCAGGCATCAATCAAAAAAGGACTGTTGTTAACCGCTTTAATATTGTTGTGGTCAAAATGATTATGGCTCACCAACAAAACATCAGCCGCTAATTTAGGCGGTTTCAAACCAACCTCTTCAGAAAACGGGTCAATAATTATAACAACATCGCTGTTTTCCCTATTTTTGGCTGTTATTTCAAAACAGGATTGGCCGTGCCAAATAATTTGCATAGAAAAATAAATTCGAAATCCGAATATTGAAAAAATGTCTAAATCCTAACGGCTAATACCAAATAAAATGTCAAATGTCAAATCTCAAATGTCAAATCTAAATCTTAAATCTCAAATCTTTTTAATTAGTTTTAAGTTTTGAGTTGTGGTTTTGAGATTTGAGATTTGAGTTTTGACATTTATTTTGTCATTAGAAATTAGTCATTTGGTATTCTTTCGGTATTTGCGCTTCGTATTTTAGAGATTATTTATTTTATCACATTTTCCTTTGCTCTTGCAATACTACATATTTTTGAGTATTATAATGATGTAAAAAATATATGATTTTAAAAAATCTAAAAAAAGTTAAAACCGATTTGGTCTGCCCGCCCAAGGTCGGCGAATTAGTTGAGGGCGAGATTATCAATCGCGGCAAAAGCGCTTTATATGTTGATTTAGGCGCTAAAGGCATTGGTGTTATTTATGGCCGAGAATTTTTTGACGCTAAAGAGTGTCTGAAAAATCTCAAAATCGGCGACAAATTAGTGGCTAAAATTACCGGGCTGGAGAACGAAGATGGCTACCGGGAACTCTCGTTGGCTGAGGCCTCGCAAGAAATATCATGGAGCAAACTTAATGAAGCCAAAGAAAATGGCCTTTCTTTTGAAATAATGGTTAAAAATGCCAACAAAGGCGGCTTAATAGTTCCTCTAATGAACATCAATGGCTTTTTGCCAACCTCTCAACTATTACCCGAACACTACCCTAAAGTTGCCAACGGGGACCCGTCTAAAATTGCTCTGGAGTTGCAAAAATTAGTCGGACAAAAAATAACCGTCAAAATTTTTGACTTAAATTCCAAAGAAAGAAAACTAATCTTTTCGGAAAAAGCCACCAAAAAAGACCGCACTGAAGAAGAATTAAAGGACTACATAATTGGCAACATAGTGGAAGGCGAAATCAGCGGCATTACCAGTTTTGGCGCTTTTATTAAATTCGGCAGGGACCTTGAGGGATTAATCCACTCTTCAGAGATTGCGGTTGAACCCGAACAAACGGCCGAAAACATTCTTACGCTCGGGCAAAAAGTGAAAGCCAAAATAATTGAAATTTCTAATAACCGAATCTATCTCTCATTAAAAAATGTCGGATAAGATGAACAAACCCCTAAAAAATATTTTAATCATCCTCTTCTCTTTCCTGCTTATTTCAGGTGTTTTTACCTTGCTTAACTCGCAGGCGCTGCAAAAAAATAAAGAGATTTCCTTAAGCGCTTTATCTGAACAAATAGCCCAAGGCGCTATTAAAAAAATTCAAATAACCGGAGACAAAATAACCGCCTTTGACGAGCAAGAAAACAAAATGGTTAGCCGCAAAGAAACCGGCGTTTCTTTAAGTGAAACCCTTAAAAGCTACGGCATAACTGAAGATAAAATCAAAACAGTAGACATTAAAATTGAAGAAGAAAGACAGGGCTTGATGGGTTGGCTTTTTCCTTTGTCATTGATTTTGCCTGTAATAATTTTTGCTTTGTTCTTTTGGCTTATAGCCAAACAAGCCCGAGGCGGCCCTGGCCAGGGCTTTAACTTTCTAAAAGCGCCGGCCAAATTGTTCGGAGATGGCAAAGAAGATAAAAAAGCGGAAAAAGTAACTTTTGACGATATTGCCGGTATTGAGGAAGCAAAAGATGAAATCAAAGAAGTGGTTGATTTTTTAAAAAATCCGAAAAAATACCAGGCATTAGGCGCTAAAATTCCCCGAGGCGTTTTGTTAGTTGGCCCCCCCGGCGTTGGAAAAACACTTTTGGCAAGGTGCGTGGCCAACGAGGCAAAAGTTCCTTTTTTCTCAATGGTTGGCTCGGAATTTATAGAATTATTTGTCGGGGTTGGCGCCAGCCGAATCAGATCGCTCTTTTCTGAAGCGAAAAAACACCAGCCCTGTCTCTCTGGAGATACTCTCATCACTTTGAGCAATGGCCGAGAAATTGCCATAGAAGAAATGTTTAAACAACAAATGACTGATATAAATGTTCCTGCGATGACAGATAATTTTACAGTGGAAAACGTGAAAGTGCTCGCCATTACAAAAAGACAAAAAAAAGAAACTTTTGAAATTAGTGCCTACCATACAAAAATCAAAGCCACAGAAAACCATTTATTTCCTGTGCTTCAAAATGGCGAAATCCACTGGACCGAAGCTAAAAATCTGAAGGCAGGAGATTACATCGCCGCCCCGAAGAAAATAAAAACAAGCAGCACCTCTCCTTCTATCCTTGAACTACTGCCAGGGGAAACTAGAATTTACTTAAAGAGCAAAAAACAAAAAAAGCGACTCCCCTATCTTAAATTGAAGGATTGGTCAGCGCCTGATTATCAAGATGTTGAAAAAATCGCTATCGGCAAAGGCGGCTGGACAGATTCTTGGTTGTTAAAATTTCCTGAATATGTTGACAAAGATATTCTTTATATCAAAGGGTTGCTGGATAGCGACGGCCATTTCCCCAAAAATAATCGCTATAGCATTCAATTTATAAATACTGAATTGCGTTTGCATGAAAAACTAAAAGAAATAATTCAAGACAAATTCGCTTATCAACCCAAAATATACCTGAACAAAAAACATTATGAAGCAATTTTACCTCAAGGAAAAAAACCTCAACAATTGCAAAACTGTTATACTACCTACATCAACAATCGTTTTATCAGAGAAGTTCTGCAAAAACTTGATAGCCAATTACTTTCTTTACCAGAAAGCTCAATCGCTAGCTGGCTTGCCGGGATATTTGACGGAGATGGTTATTGCGCCAATGAAGAAAATGTTCCCAAGATTGTCATCACGGCCACAGACAAAATACTTCATTATAAGATTAAATCCTGTCTCCATAGATTAGCCATTATAGGCTATTCAACCAGCTCAAATCAAGGAGGCAATATAGAAATTACGGGAAAGATGAACGTAAAAACATTCAAAGAAAATATATCTTCAAACCACCCGAAAAAACTGGAAAAATTAGAAAAATTGGATTTTTCTGGAAAGCATTTTTGGCGCCTTGATCAAATTCCGGTTGGCAATCTTTTGAAAGAGGCTCGGCTTTCGATAGGAATGGGCCAGCGAAAGTTTGAACGCGGGCACGAGGTCTCCTGCTGGGAAAGAGATGAACACATTCCTTCGCGGCTTCATCTCATAAATGCTTTAGCAACAATAGAAACGGAAGCGCTAAACAATAATTTACAGAGAACAATTGAAATAGAAAAACTAAGTAATCTTTGCCGCGGCGACATCTTCTTTAGCAAAATTACTGATGTAAAAAAACTTTCAAAAAAAGAGGATGTCTACGACCTTTGCCTGGAAAAATATCATAACTTCCTCGCTAATAGAGTGTTCGTTCATAATTGTATTGTTTTTATTGATGAACTTGACGCCATTGGCAAGGCCCGAATGCCGGGCATCGGCGGAGGCCACGAAGAAAGAGAGCAGACCTTAAACCAGATTTTAGCTGAAATGGACGGCTTTGAAAGAGACACCAACATCATAATTTTAGCGGCTACCAACAAACCCGAATCCCTTGACCTGGCGCTCTTGCGACCAGGCAGGTTTGACCGAAGAGTTGTTTTGGACTTACCTGATGTCAAAGGCAGAGAAGAAATTTTAAAAATACATTGCAAAAATAAACCCCTTGCCAATGACGCTAATTTAAGAGAATTAGCTGAAAGAACCCCGGGGTTTTCCGGCGCTGACTTGGCAAACCTGCTTAACGAAGCGGCTATTGCCGCGGCTAAAATAAACAAGCAAAGCATTTCCCAAAAAGAACTTTTGGAAGCGATTGAAAAGGTTTTATTGGGCCCTGAAAGAAAAAGCCATCTGCTCTCAGAAAAAGAAAAGGAAATATCCGCTTATCACGAAGCCGGTCATGCTTTGGTATCGGCTTCTTTGCCTGAAGCCGAAGAAGTCAGAAAAGTTTCCATTGTGGCTCGGGGCATGGCCGCGGGCTATACTTTAGCTTTACCCAAACAAGAAAAAAGAATTAAAACCAAATCCGAGTTCTTAGCTGAATTAGCAGTGCTTTTGGCTGGCTACACCGCAGAGCGGCTTACTTTCAATGAACTATCCACCGGAGCGTCTAACGACTTGGAAAAAGCCAGCGAGTTAGCCCGGGACTTGGTAACCAAATACGGTATGGCTAAATTTGGGCCCCAGGTTTTCGGCACAAGGGACTCGTTGTCATTTTTGGGCTGGGAGCAAGAAAAAGAAAAAAACTACTCGGAAAAAGTAGCCACGGAGATTGACAAAGAAACCGAAAAATTTATCCGCGAAGCAGAAGCAACCGCTGTGAAAACCATTAGCAAAAAGAAACAACTGCTAAAAAAAATCGCTCAAGCGCTCATAGAAAAAGAAACCATTGAAAAAGAGGAGTTTGACGAAATAATCGGAAAAACAGCCAAAACTATTGTAAAAAAAACAAAAGACAACAAAAAGCTCTTGGCGGAAAAGCCCTTAAGAGCTTTTCCGCCAAGCCCAACAGAAGGTTTATAAAACTTTTTGTGTAGGGGGCGCGTAGCTCAACGGCGGAGCAGGGCCCTTATAAGACCAAGGTTGTTGGTTCAACTCCAACCGCGCCCACAAGTAAAGGGGTAAAGCCCGCTTTCGTTAAAACTTCCGCCTCCGCTAAAGCTATGGCGGACAAAGACGGCGGGCATAAGAATAACTAAATTCGCCCTAAACCCTTCGGGTCGGGCTCATTAAGTTATTCTAATGGGCGGTTAGCTCAGTTGGGTCAAAGCCATATTATGGCTTTGACGGGCGTTTTAGGAAATTGCTTGCAATTTCCGTTAAGAAACGCCCCGGCAACCACCTAATAAGTATTACTGCGCGGTTCTGCGTGAAACAATTCAATAATGGGCGGTTAGCTCAGTTGG
>CAYVXQ010000008.1:16553-18270 GCA_964454625.1 uncultured Candidatus Saccharibacteria bacterium | reverse complement strand
AAGTTATATGAAAAGCCAAAAAATTCTTTTAATTCTAATCATTTTTTTATTTTTTAACATATTCTTTTGCTTGGCTGCGGCTCAAAACTCTGATAATTTTTCAGAGGCGGAAGGTTTACCATCGGTTGTTGAAATTAAGCCGGTAAGCAGTTTGTTTCAAGACGTTAAAGAGTTTTTTATAGATAAGGTGCGGAAAATAACCGGTTTTAACTTAGGGGAGGGGATTGAAGAAATTAAAACATGGTCTTTACAGCGGAAAGAGGGAATTTATCAGGGCTGGCAAGAAGAAAAAAAGGAATTCCAAGAGATATTACAAAAAAGTTTTTCTCAAATCATTTTTGGTCTTTGGCAAAAAATATTTGGCAAAAAATAAAATATTTTATTTAGGGTTTTTTCCCAAGAGGGAGAGATTGACTTAGGGCTTTACCAGCCCTATAATCGTAGAAGAATATACTTCGCAGAATACAGGTTTAGCGAAGTTTAAATTTAAACTTCGCTAAACCTTGCCCAGATTATGCAAAATTACTTCAACTTCGCATAATCTGGGCTTTAACTCTTCTTTTATGAAAATATGAAAAAAAACGATAAACGGATAATTGACCACATTTTAGATTTTTTGGAATACATTGATGTGGAAAAAAATTTGGGAAATAAAACTCAAGTTACCTATCATAGATTACTGGAGAAATTTTCTAATTGGCTTAAATCTGAAAATTTATCCGGCATACTCCCCCACCAACTCACCAGCGAACATGTTTGGAAATACAGGGTCTTTCTTTCAAAAATCACAAATAAAAATAATAACCAGCCATTAAAAAAAACTTCTCAAAATTATTATTTAATTGCTTTAAGAAATCTTTTGAATTATTTTGCTGACCGTGATATTATGTCTTTGCCTTCGGAAAAAATAAAATTATCAAAAAAAGGAAAGGACATAAAGGTAAAATTTTTAAATTTGAGCCAAGTGGAAAAATTGCTGTTAGCCCCGAATATAAATTCTAAAACCGGACTGCGAGATAGAGCCATTTTAGAGACATTATTTTCCACCGGAATAAGGGTGGCGGAAATCGCGGCCCTAGATAGAGAGCAAATAAAAATTCCTCCTTCTTCAGACGAATTAGAAATAAGCATTACTGGCAAGGGGGGGAAAGTCCGGCCGGTATATTTTTCAACCAGATGCTTGCGATGGCTAAAAAAATATATGGATTGGCGCAAAAACGACAACGAAAGAGCTCTTTTTACCCGTTTTAAGGGCCCAAGAAATGCGTCAGCGCGCTTAACCACCCGTTCTATTGAAAATATAGTAAAAAAGCACGCTATTGCTGCGGGCGTACCCGTTTTTACGGTACCGCATACGATCCGTCACAGCTTTGCAACCGATATGTTAGCCAAGGGTGTTGATATTAGAACTTTACAGGAATTTTTGGGCCATAGCGACATATCAACCACCCAAATCTACACCCATGTAGTTTCTAAACAATTAAAAGATGTGCACCGCAAATTCCATAGCGGTGGCGAATTAAAAGAATAATATTGAAACGACCTTTTGAATTACTCCTCTGCTGGAGTTTCAATTTTTAAGAGTGGTTTTGAAAGGTAAAATTGGGTCAAAATTCCTGCGCCAAAACAAAGCAGGCAAAGTAAGAAAACAATGATAACTAATAAAATCGTATCTTTATTCCTCTTGAAAATTTTAACTAATTCTGGTAGCATAAAT
>CAYVXQ010000008.1:4393-16453 GCA_964454625.1 uncultured Candidatus Saccharibacteria bacterium | reverse complement strand
TCTAACATGGCTCAAACAAAATCAAAAAGTGCTTCGGGATTGGGACGTGATTCACAACCTAAATATTTAGGCATAAAATTAGCCGACGGTCAAAAAGCCAAGGCAGGTATGATTATTGTGCGCCAACGCGGCAGCAAATATCTGCCGGGCAAGAATGTTGGCTTAGGTAAGGATTATACTCTTTTCGCTTTAAAAGAGGGGGTGGTTAGGTTTCAGGAAAAAAATAAAACAACCTTTACTGGTGCTAAACGTTTGGCTAAAGTGGTGAATGTTATATAATATCGCTTGCTTTTGCTTTGTTTATAAATTTATAAAAAATAATCCCCTTTTCTTTGGGATTATTTTTTGTTTTTAGCGCAAACCCTAATAAATTCTTTAAACAAGGGGTGCGGATTTAATGGTCGCGACTTAAATTCAGGATGAAATTGGGTGCCCAAAAAGAAAGGATGGGCTTGCCCTGAGCCTGCCGAAGGGTTAAGTTCAATAATTTCCGCTAGATTCCTCTCCGGGTTAATGCCGCTGATGACCAATCCCCTGCTCTGTAGGGTCTGGCGATAAGCATTGTTAAATTCATAACGATGGCGATGCCTCTCCATAATTTGCCGCGACTTGCCGTAGGCCCGGCTGGCTAATGTTTGAGGTAAAATTTTACAAGGATAGTTGCCTAAACGTTGGGTATCTCCGTAATTTTTATTTTTTAAGAATTCTTCTTGCTCGCTCATCAGACAAATAACCGGGTTAGGAGTTTTAGGATTAATTTCCGTGGTATTGGCGTCTTTAAGGCCGGCTACATTGCGGCTAAATTCAATAACCGCCAACTGCATACCATAACATAACCCCAAAAAAGGAATTTTATTTTTGCGCAAATACTCAATGGCTAAAATTTTACCTTCCACTCCCCTACTACCGTACCCTCCCGGAACAATAACCCCGTGGTAATTTTTAAGTTCAGCTAAGTCATTGGGATTTTTTTCGTATTTTTCGCTCACCAACCACTGAATGTTCGGTTTTAAATTTTGCGCCCAAGCCGCGTGTTTTATTGCCTCAATAATAGAAATATAAGAATCCTCTAAAGTGAAATCCCCTGTTTGAAAATATTTACCGACAATGCCGATTTTTACTTCTTTTTTAACGGTTTTAATAGTGTCCACTAATTTTTTCCATTCCCGCAGGTCTTGTGCTCTCGGCTTTAAGTTAAAATATTTAAGTATTTTTTCGCTAAATTTCTGTTCCTCAAAGACAAGCGGCACTTCATAAATGGATTTCACATCCGGATTGGAAATGACATTTTCTTTGGGCACGCTGCAAAAAAGAGAAATTTTATCTTTTCTTTTTTCATCAAGAGGAAGAGCTGCCCTGCCAACCACGAAATCGGGCTGGATGCCAGCGGCATTTAAAGTTCTAACTGAATATTGCACCGGCTTGGTTTTCATCTCGCCGACGGTTGAGGGAATAGGCAAATAAGAAACATGGATATGGCAAATACTTTTTGGGTCTTTATGCTTCATCATTCGGTTGGCTTCCAAAAAAAGTACGCCTTGATATTCCCCTACCGTGCCTCCGAGCTCAACAATAACAAGCTCTGCTTTTGATTTTTTGCCCGCTTCTTTGATTCGTCTAATAATCTCTTCGGGCACATGAGGCACAACCTCTACATCCTCTCCTTCATATTCCAAATTTCTTTCGCGAGAAATAACCACCTGATAAATCTGCCCGGTAGTTAAAAAATTAGACGAATTAAGATCCTCACCCAAGAACCGTTCATAAGAGCCGATATCTTGGTCGGTTTCAATACCATCAGCTGTCACAAAAACTTCACCGTGTTCTGTGGGCCGAATAGTTCCCGCGTCAATATTCACATACATTTCGCATTTTACATTAGTTACTCTATAACCCTTGGCTTGCAACAGTTTGGCGATTGAAGCTGCGGTAATTCCCTTGCCTAAGCTGGAAATTACGCCGCCAGAGATAAAAATATATTTAGTTGCGATTCTTTTAGGCATATCAAAATCCAACTAACAAAATGCAGCCGTTTTTGGGCTGTATTTTGCGATTAAAAATTATTGGGCTGGAGCGACTATTATTTTGATAGGCGTTTCCAGATTATGGTCAAAAACAATCTTGGCGTCAAACTCCCCTGCTTCTTCTATTTTTTGAGCCAATTCCACTTGTTCTTTAACAACCTCATAGCCCATTTCTTTTAAGCGCACAGCGATTTTTTGGGGGCTTATCTTTTCAAAAAATTGGCCCTTATCGCCCACTTTAACTGTAATCTCAACTTCCAAACCCTCCATTTTCTGCGCCATCTGGCCAATTTGTTCTAATTCCTCAGCGGCTCGGGCCGACATAATCTCTCTTTGTTCTTTAGCCCATTCCAAACCATTTTTATCAGCGATTTTTACAAAACCATTGGGAATTAGATAATTGGTGGCATAACCATCGGAAACATCTTTAACATCACATTTCTTGCCCAGTTTTTGTACATTTTGCAATAAAATAACTTTCATAATTCTTGAATTATATGGATGTTATATTTTAGGGTAAATTTTCTAAAAATTCAATGGCTTTTTGTAATTGGACATCCTCTTCGTTAGAGGCCTGTTCCTCCCCCTGTCCTGAGCCGTTCGGCACTGAGCTCACGGCCGAAGTGCTTGACGAAGGGTTAACCTCAATATCTGGTTTTAAACCTTCTTTGTCAATAGAGGTTCCATTGGGCGTAAGCCATTTAGCAATAGTTACTTTCAAAGACGACTCGTCTGTTAAACTTATCTGCTCTTGCACCGAGCCCTTGCCAAACGATTTTTCACCAATCAATTTTACGCCCAACTGGTCCCGCAAGGCCCCGGCCATAATCTCAGAGCCCGAAGCCGAGCCATTATTGATTAAAACCGCAATTTTATATTTTTCAAAAGCCGCAGGCCCGTTTGATTTATAGGCCTTTTTTTCTTTGTCTTTGCCCATATCCTGCCAGGTTATGACTTGTTCTTTAGGTAAAAACCAACCGGTTATTTCTTGAGCAACATCAAGAAATCCGCCCGGGTTATTCCTTAAATCAATAATAAGCCCTCTAACCGAGGGAGTGTTTAAAACTTCTTCAGCGGCTCGGCCAAATTCCGCGGGCAAAATGCGATTGAATTGGTAAATTTTAATCAAGGCAATGTCGCCCGCCGCTCCCACAATCTCTTTTTCCAAAGTCGGAATCTTGATATTTTCTCTTTTAATTGTAAACTCCTTTGGTTCTTTCCAATTATTCCTTGAAATCAAAAGCCGCACATTTGAGCCCTTTGGACCCTTAATAATCTTTACGGCCGCTTCAATGCTCAAATCCTTGGTGAATGTTTCGTCAATCTTTAAAATTTTATCTTCTGGTTTTAAACCAGCCCTGTCAGACGGGCTGTCCTTAAACGGCGAGATCACTGTAAGCTGTCCGTCTTTATTGCCCACCACCATACCCACGCCCTCATATTGTCCCGACAACTCCTCATTAAAGCTTTCGGCTTCTGATGGAGTGAAAAAAGTAGTGTAAGGGTCACCTAAACTTTGCACCATACCACTAATAGACCCATAAACCATTTTTTGAGAGTCAAGCTTGTCTTTTTCCAGAAAATTATCAGATAATCTGTTCCAGACCTCCCAAAAAATGGAAAAATCAGTTATTACTGGTTTTTCCAGAGTATTATCAATGATATAATTGGGCTGAAGTTTAACTAAATTTTCCTTGCCTGTAAAAATGCCTGCTCCATAGCTAATTATGTTAGTTGCGCCAAGAACTAATATAAAAGCGATAATTTTTAAAAAGAATTTTTTGCTCATATTTCAACCTATTATACAAAAATTAGGTCCTATAAACAAGCATCCACGGGAGACGAACATAGTCGCTCGCCTTCGGCTCGCGAACGTAAGTTGCCGAGCAACTTCTAAAGGAAGTTGCTCGGCAACTTACTCAAGTCCCGTAAGTGGAAAACTCTGCAAAATTACGTATTCAGGCCCGCTTCTTTTTAAACGGCTCTCCATTAAATCTATGGAATGGACTTCAATTTTCAAATTAAGCTCTTTTTCAATTTCGGGCCGCTCTTCTAATTCAAGTCGTTTCCAAACCCAGTCCTTAACGCGAGCTAAAGTAATATGACCAACAAACTCCCCCTCCATTTCTCGGCTGATATTGGCATTAGAACAAGCATCTCGTAAATCATTAGCTATTTCCTCTAATCGCTGATTTTTTTTTATTCCAACCCAAATCAATCGCGGCGGCAATTTTATGCTCGGCCCATAACAAATATTTTTCATTTTTAAAGCAAAAGGCGGTTGGTTTTGAATTACTTTTTGAATAATCTCAACCAATTGCGGAATTTCCCTCTCCCCCACTTCACCCAAAAATAACAAAGTCAGGTGCAAATTTACAGGCGCCACCCATTTAGCCACTTTATCTTGAAACTCCATTGGAAAACTATTTTTAATTTTATTTTGCAATTCCGCCAATGATTTTTTAACAGCGCTTGACAGATTAACAGCTAAAAAAATTCTCATAATTCGTCTAAAATTATTATTTATAAAGGGTTGCTTTAATAAAGCAACCCTTTCTTTTTCATTTTCTTCTTTCCACTTTTACTATGAAGAAGAAATTTGGTTCATGAAAAAACAAATTCTTTGTTTTCCTAACTCTATCTCTAATATCTTGGAAGATAGATAGAAAGCAGGTAATTTTAAAACCCTAATATTCTCATTTTCCTTACTACTTGATTTATGACTATGACCACAAACATTTGTCACAGACGTTTTGGTCATTTTAGTCAATCTTTTTAGAAGGTTGACATCTATGACCGCGTGGGAAAAAATAATAATCTTTTCTTCCTGGATAGATATTAGCTGTTCTCTGAGCCATTCCCTGCTTTTTTGATGGAGTTTTGGAAAAGCCGATGTGCCCGGGAAACCCCAAAAAGCGTGTCTCCTATTGAGGTTGTCCACCACAATAAAACGGACACCCTCAAAGGTGAAAACATAATTTTGGAAACTATTCCCTTGACTGGAAAAATTTTTCACAATATCTTTCCAACCATCATTGAAATAGCTCTCAAATTCACAAACATTTTTCTGACGCTCGGCTTGCCAAATAATTTGTCCATTTTCGTTGCGACTAAAAGGCCAAAGATCATGATTCCCCATTAAGGGAACGAGTGGCCTTTCTAAATTATTTAAAATTTCTGCTGCCCGTAGAAATTGATCTCTGTCTCCCGATTCAGTGATGTCGCCGGCGATAACCGTAAAATCAAACTTTTGCTTGTTAATTTGACGAACAGCCATCTCTAATCTTCGCTCAATTTCTTTGCCAACGACCGCCTCTTTATCATTAAAATTAAACAATCTGTCATATTGGTAAATAATTAATTTCCTGCGGCCAATGTGAATGTCAGAAAATACTGCAATTTTAAGCATCTTTTGTCTTCCTGTTCCCTTCTTTATTTTATGTGCTAATTTAATCTTAAACATTCTATTAAAAAAATCAAATGCCTTGCATTATAGCAAATAAGATTTTATATTAAAGGTAATGAAAGAATGTTATCTTTACAAAAAATTAACTCAAAACAAAGTGCAATGCCGAACCTGCGGTCATTATTGTCTGATTGAAGATAAAAAAACCGGCAAGTGCGGGGTGCGCAAAAATGAAAACGGCAGATTATATTCTTTGGTTTATGGCCAGCCCTGCGCCATTAATATTGACCCGATTGAAAAAAAACCGCTTTATCATTTTTTGCCAAAAACCCAAACCCTGTCCATAGCAACAGTTGGCTGTAATTTTACTTGCTGGGCGTGCCAGAACTGGCAAATCTCCCAAGTCATGGGAGGGTCTGACCCTCCCCAATTTGGGGAGGGTCAGACCCTCCCAGCTAAAATTGTTGAAATGGCGGTGCAAAACAGGTGCCCGAGCATATCCTATACTTACACTGAGCCAACAGTGTTTTTGGAATACGCTCTTGATATAATGAAATTAGCCAAAAAAGCCGGACTGGAAAATATCTGGGTGAGTAATGGGTTTTTTTCCAAGGAAACATTTAACTTAATACTCCCCTATCTTGATGCAACCAACATTGATTTGAAAGGTTTTGACGAAAATTTTTATCAAAAATATTGCGGCGCGAGATTACAACCGGTTTTAGAAAATCTGAAAAAATTAAAAAAAGCCGGTGTCTGGCTGGAAATCACCACCTTGGTTATCCCAACCTTAAACGACTCTCCTACTACATTTGAAAAAATCGCTGATTTTATCGCCAATGAACTTGGACAAGACACCCCTTGGCACATCTCACGCTTTTCCCCGGAGATTTCCTGGAAACTGCAACATTTGCCGTCAACTCCCCTATCTATTCTCCAAACAGCTCAGCAAATCGGCAAAGAGCACGGCTTAAAAAATGTTCACTTGGGCAATATTTTAGTTTAAAACTCGTCAACGAAAAATTTTTTCTCAGAAAAGGAAATTTTACCCCCTTCTATCATTTTGAGTTTATCTAAAACATCGGGAAATAATTTTGGCAGTTTTTTGATTTCTGCCAAAGAAAACCAGAAATTTTTACCCCCGGGAAATTCTTTAATCAGATTGCCTTGCGGATTATCAGCGCGAAAAACAAAAAATATCTTGTCTTCTAACAAAACACCTTGCTTGGAATAATCCATTTTATGGTTAATGCCAGTGAATGATAGTTTGGCTGAAAGCCCGGTTTCCTCGCCAAATTCCCTTTTTGCTCCTTCAAACAAGGTCTCTCCTATTTTCAGCTTGCCTCCTACCGCGCCATAATAACCAAAATATGGTTGTTTCAAACGTTGTTGGAGCAGATATTTTTTTATTTTGTTTTTGCCAATCAACGAGCTTTGAACTGCAAAAATTAAAACCCCGACCTTGGCTTGCTTCTCTATTTGCGGAACCTGTTTTTCAACATCAAGGCGATTGGCAAACTCTTTGCCAACCATAGTCAGATTATAAAAATAACCACTCTTTACAACCAAGCCCGTCTCAATTAAACTTTTAATATGGAAAGAAAAATGGTCGGTAGAAAGGCCGAGCTTGTTTAAATCACGAAACCTTGCCTCTGGCTCGAAAAGCAAGGTCTTTAAGATATTCGTCTGCGAGGGATGCAGTTGTAAGTCCTTTTTCATAAGTTTTTTCTTAATCATAGAGCCAAATAAATACCTGTCAAGTTAAGTGGGCTTCACTATAAAAAAGAAAAGCTAAAAAGGGGGTCAGACCCCTCTCCAATCTTATGCGGTTTACTGTTAAAAATAATTCAGGCGAAAACATTGAAAATTTGATGCGCGGGGCGCGCTATCATTCTTGGGGTGTTTCTCAAAAAGACGGTAAGTTGCAATTTACTAGGCCATTGGAAACAGGCGGGGCTTATCCGCGCTTTCATATTTATTTAAAATATAATAAAACAACCAAAGAAATCGCTCTTGATTTACATTTTGACCAAAGAAAAACCGTTTACGAAGGCGCCACTGCCCATAAAGGCGATTATGAGGGCGAGGTGGTGGAGAAAGAAGCCGAACGAATCAGAGTCTTTATGCAAAAACTCAACATTAAATAGTCCTTATAACAACGGAGTGTCCATATCACTTCATCACTTCGCAGTGATGAAGTGATATGGACACACATAATAAAAATGAACCAAGAAATCGCTAAAATTTTTAGGGAGATTGCCGGACTTTTGGAGATTAAAGGCGTTCGGCAGAAAGTCGATGAGTTTAAAATCAGGGCTTATCGCAAGGCGAGTTTGGCTTTGGAAAATTTAGCCGAAGATATTGGCCAAATTTATCAAAGAAACGGCTTGAAGGGATTAGAAAAACTTAAAGGCATTGGCAAAAGCATGGCTCTCAAAATTGAGGAATATTTACAAAAAGGCAAAATCAAGTATTATGATAAGTTGGCCAAGGAAACCGCTATTCAGCAGATTATCGCCCATTTTTTCGCCAGCAAGGGCCTAGGATTGGCTGCCTTAAAGCAATCAGCCCGCCAGAAAAAAATTATTTATTCGCGATACACCAAGCCAGCCAAACAGCTCTTGGAGCTGGCCGGTTCTTTAGAAAAAGCCAAAGAAGCGATTAACAAGGTAGCTCAATGGGCAAACTCTAGGGGGCTGGATTATGCCATTGAAACGGTTTTCAAAAAATGGCTGGAATTAGACCGTTTAAAACCCAAAGAAATTATCAAAAAACCGTTTTACGAAGGCAATCCAATGGTTTGGTCCGAAACCAAAAAGAAGTGGTTTGTTATCAGCAATAGCGGTGAGTGGCTTGAATACGCGGATAAGGAGAGTAAGATGGAGTGGAGAATAGTAAAATAATTCTAAATTTTAAATTTTAAATAAAATCAGAAACCTTTAATGTTAAATTTTAAAACGGCGGCAGGATAAAAAAAGTTATTGAACCAATTTTAAAATTATAATTTAAAATTTAACATTGATTTAAAATTTATAATTTAAAATTTAGAATTTCTTAATTATGTTGAGCCACACTGACCTCAAAAAAGGAACCTTGTTTATCTACAACGGTCAGCCGTATATTGTTTTGGATTTTTCTTTGAATTTTCAGGGCCGAGGCAGTTCAACCACACAGATAAGAATGAAAAATTTGACAACCGGCAATGTCTTGGCAAAGGTTTTTCATACAGGCGATAATTTTGAGATGGCTGAACTAAAAAAAATTCAGTTAAAATTTATCTATCAAAATAAGGGTCAGTATGTTTTTTCAGAAATTAAGAATTCTTCTTCTCGTGTTTCATTAAGTGAAGAGCAGGTAAGCACAACAGGCCAGTTTTTAAAAGCAAACCAGGAGGTATCGGGTATTGTCTTTGACGAAAAAGTAATTAACGTTGAAATACCAATCAAGGTTCAGTTAAAGGTTAAAGAAGCAGCTGCTTACTTACGAGCTGGCAGAGCAGAAGCAGGCACTAAAGAAGTTATCTTGGAAACCGGGGCCAAAATTCAAGCGCCGTCTTTTATCAAAGAAAATGATGTAATAGAAATAAACACCCAAACCGGCGAATATACCCGGCGCATAGAATAAAATGTTTACAACCCGAGTTCAAACAGCATTGGGTGTTTGAACTCGGGTTGTAAACACAAAATATGAGCGAATACTTAACAGCCGAAGGGCTGGAAAAATTAAAAAAGGAATTGGACTATCTTAAAAATGTCAAACAACGAGAGATTGCCGCTCAATTAAATACAGCGGCGGCTTTTGGCGACCTCTCGGAAAATGCGGCCTATCATCAAGGCAAAGAGGATTTAGCTTTTTTGAGAGGCCGAATGGCTGAATTAGAAAAATCAATAAAATCGGCAAAAATTATCGTTGCCAAAGAAAACGCGGATAAAGTAGAAATCGGCTGTACAATAATAGTGGCCGCTGGGAGCAAAAAAGAAACTTTTACTTTGGTTGCTCCCTCAGAAAGCGATTTTTTGATTGGCAAAATTTCTTATCAATCCCCTATTGGCCAGGCGCTCCTAGGCCGAGCTAAGGGAGATGAGATTGAGATTGAAGGGCCCGAGGGAAATATAAAATATAAAATTTTAGAAATTAAATAGAATAGAATAAAAGAAACTAACGGAGACCTGGGCTTCGTTAGCTTCTTAGATACTTGCGACCCTTGAGTTTATCGGGAAAATACTCCTGGTTTTCTTTATAATCAAAATCCGGGCTGTATTTATAGTCCTTGCCATAGTCCAAGTTCTTCATCAATTGAGTGGGAACGTTTCTGATATGCAAAGGCACGGGTAGATTGCCGAAATCCTCAACATCTTTTTTTGCCTTGCCGTAAGCCAGATATAGCTCATTGGATTTTTTGCACTTTGCCATATAAACAACCGCTTGAGCCAAGATTACATTGCACTCGGGCATTCCAATAAAATGGCAGGCATTATAAGCGGCTACTGCCTGCTCCAATGCACGTGAATTAGCCAAGCCAATGTCTTCTGAAGCAAAACGAACGATGCGGCGGGCAACATACAAAGGATCTTCTCCTGCTTCTAACATTCTCGCCAACCAGTAAAGCGAGGCATCCGCATCCCCGCCTCTCATTGACTTATGTAAAGCAGAAATTATGTTGTAATGCTCGTCGCCGTCTTTATCGTAAAGCAAATAGGACTTCTGAAACGTTTCTTTAACCACCTCAAGGGTTATGTTATTAGATAAACTTGCGGCATACTCTAAAACATTTAAGCCAGTTCTTGGATCGCCGTTAGACATTTCGGCGATTTTTTTTAAGGTGTTTTTTTCAATATTCAAAGATGAATTGCCCAATCCTTTATTTTTGTCTTGCAGCGCTCTTTCTAAAATAACGATGATTTGTTCAGCCGTTAATTGCTTCAAAACAAAAACCCGGCATCTGGATAACAGAGCGCCCCGCACTTCAAAACTCGGGTTTTCCGTGGTGGCACCGATTAAGGTTATTAGGCCTTTTTCTACATGGGGCAATAAAGCATCCTGTTGGGTTTTATTCCAGCGGTGAATCTCGTCAATGAATAAAATGGTTCGTTTGCCCTGCCATTCGTTTGCCTGGGCTTTTTTAATTACTTCCCGCAAGTCCTTTAAGCCGCTGGTCACCGCGCTAAAACGGATAAAATCCGCTTTGGTTTGCTTGGCAATCATTAAAGCCAAGGTGGTTTTGCTTGAGCCGGGCGGACCCCAAAAAATCATTGACGGCACTTTGTCATATTCAATTGCCTCGCGCAATAGCTTGCCAGGGCCAATAATCTCTTCATGGCCAACAAATTCTTCCCAGCTTTCCGGCCGCATTTTATCAGCTAATGGATTGTTCTTATCTTCATTTGGCATATATTTTGAGAGTGTAGAAAAACCTATTTTTGTCATTCTGAACGAAGTGAAGAATCTTGTCCTGACAAGGTTTGGAGATTCCTCGCTAACGCTCGGAATGACATTTTCAGGGGTTTTTCTACACTCTCATTTTTTCAATTTACCTCTTTTTGACCCTAAGAGCAAGGATGAAAAAAGATTCAGCTTGCTGAATCTTTTTTCATCCTACAGAATAAACCCGCCGGCTTGCAAGCCCCAGAGCTTTTTGTAAAGGCCGTTCTCTCGCTTTAAAAGAACATCGTGGCTCCCCTCTTCGGCAATGCGGCCATCTTCCACTACTATGATACGGTCCATCTTGCGAATCGTTGACAAGCGATGAGCAACAACAATAACAGTCTTGTCTTTCATCAATTCGTCAATGGCTTCTTGAATCATTTTTTCTGAAGCAGAGTCCAAGCTGGAGGTTGCCTCGTCTAAAACCAAAATCGGCGCGTTTTTCAGAATTGCCCGGGCAATGGCTACTCGCTGACGTTCCCCGCCTGAGAGCTTGATACCCCTTTCGCCAACATAGGTATTGTACTTTTCGGGCAGAGCCATAATAAATTCATCACAACGCGCTTTTTTAGCTGTTTCAATTAACTCCTCATCAGAGGCATTTGGTTTGCCGTAGCGGATATTTTCCATTAGAGTACGATGAAACAAAATCGGATCCTGCGGCACCAAGCCAATGTTTTCCCTTAAACTCTCCTGCTTGACTAAGGTTATGTTTTGCTCGTCAATTAAGACCGTGCCTGCGGTTAGCTCGTGAATTCTCAACAATAATTTAATAATTGTTGTTTTACCCGCGCCCGAAGGCCCAATCAAAGCTACTTTTTCGTGGTTAGCAATGGTTAAATTAAAATTTTTTAAGACCGGCCTTGTCTGATAATAGTAAAAGTCCACTTCTTTAAACTCTATCTTGCCTTTTTTAACTTTTAAGTCCTTTGCCTTAGGAATATCGGTAATTTCGTGGGGTGTGTTTAAAATAACAGTCATTTCTTCAGCATCAGCCAAGTTTTCATAAATACTACGGATCGTTTTGCCAAAATCCCAAACCCTCATAAAGATAGTGATTAAATATGCCTGCAGTAAAACAAAATCGCCTATTGTTAAGATTCCTTTCTGCCATAATTTAATTGCTAAATAAAAAATACCAAACTCCAAACAAACCATTAAAAATCCCTGACCTGCTTCCAAAAAAGCGGATAAATCCCAGGTAAA
>CAYVXQ010000008.1:0-4293 GCA_964454625.1 uncultured Candidatus Saccharibacteria bacterium | reverse complement strand
AAACCATTAAAAATCCCTGACCTGCTTCCAAAAAAGCGGATAAATCCCAGGTAAATTTTTGAATTTTTCTTAGGTCTTCGGTTATGTTTTTAAATCTTTTTACCTCTCGGTTATAGCCGTTAAAAAGCTGAACAGTATGGGCGTTAGTAACCGTATCTGCTAAAAACCCGGCTGTTTGCGTCTCTTTCTCAGCGCGCTTTATGTCATATTTAATTTTATATTTGGCAAAAAACCAGTTGCCGGCTAAAAATATAATCAGCCAGAGGCCTATTGAAAGCCCGAGCCAAAAATTGCGCACAAACAAAACCACTGAAATAAAAACGATATTTACTGCTAATGGCAAAATATCCCAGGTAAAGCGGTCATGAATAACCCCAAATGCCCTGCTAAACCACTTTACTCTTTTGGTTAGAGAACCAACAAAGTTGTTCTCAAAAAAACTGTATGAATGCTTGTGTAAATAAGCAAAGCAGGTATTCGTTAAGTCGGCTAAGACGCGAGGTTGAAAATAAGTCATTATAAAGCCCGCTATCCGCCAAAAACACCAATTAAGAATATCAAGCAAGAGAATGATGACAAGAATATGAATTAGCTTGGCAGCGGTTTGAGTAATATCGTTGTTGATATTTGCCGCAGCAAGAGCATCAAAAAACTTTTTAAAAAAAAGCGGAAAAATAATATTATTCAAAGAAGCCAGAATAACCGCTAACGTTATAACAAAAAACGACACCTTGTACTTTAAACAATGCCGCAAATAAATCTTTAATGTCTTTTTGGTATTGTCTTTCATTTTAATTTATTTAGATGATGTTGCGTCCAAAAAAAATCTCTGTCTATCAACGAGACCCGGACTCGTTGATAAAATCCAAAAAACCGCCCCGTCAAAAAAGAAAGCGGTTCTTTGTGAAAAATCTCCGATTATTTTACCCTATAGACCAAAGTCACGGTTGCTTTTACCTCCTGTTCGCCTGACTGAATAGTAGGAACAACCGAGGATAATGATTTGGCCATCGCCTCTCCCCCGCCCATACCTGTTGACATAGAATAAACCGGATATTGATTATAATCTTCATAGATATTAACCAGCTTTCTTATTTTTAAGCCGCTGCTTTGGGCTATTTTTTTGGCTTTGGCTTTAGCTTTAGTAATAGCATCTTGCAAGGCAGCCGCCTTAGCTGTTGAGGGTTCATCTATGGTAAATTGCAAGTCGCTAATTGAATTGGCGCCCAACGAAGTTGACTTTTCCAATACATCGCCGATTTTATTAAAATCGCGGATTTTAACTTGAATTTGCTGTTCAAGCAAATAGCCCTTAAAAACTTTTTCTCTATTCTCTAAATAATCATACTGCTGACTTAAATCATAGTTCAAGGTTTGAATATCTTTTTCATCTACATCTAAGTCCTTTATTGCAGCTAAAATGGAATTTATTTTTTCGTTATTCTCCTTAACGATATTAGCTACTTTCATACCTTCCGCCTTCACCCCTAATTTTATAATCGCCACATCAGGAACCAATGTAAAGCTCCCTTCGGCTGAGACATTTATTTCGCGAGGATAGCCGCCCCAAAGCCCCCATAAACTGCTAAAACATTGCACCCCCCAATAACAGACCTGCCCGGCCACTAAAACAATAGCTAAAATTAAAAGCGGTTTTGATAAACCGAATTGCTTTTTTTCATTAGGCATAAATAATGCAAAAAATCCTTACGACCTTTAGTTAAACCTTAACCGCGGTGTACATTTTTCTTGTATGTAATTATAGCAAAAAATAATTGCAAACAAAACCCCCTATTTTAAAAGGGGTTTTGTGAGCTTATTTTCTTAGGTTGTTTTAACCGCGTAATTTATTTATTAAGCCCTCAATTATTCCTTTAGCCGCATCTTTACTGCCCAAACCAATGGCTAAACCGCCGCTGATGACAATTAAGGCCACGAAACCGGTTACCAAAATTTGGATAATGTTGCTGCCAATGCCTAATTGACTTAAGGCCGCAAGAATGGCAAAAATCCAAATTGACCATCTCACCATTGAACCAATCCAATTAACATATCTTATATTCATTTTTCCAACCACGGCTTTAACTAATTTTTCCAAAATGTCAGCAAGAATCACGGCTACCACAAAAATAGCTGCCGCCACCACAACATTGGGCAACCAAGTCATAATGTCTTTTAAGAAGCCAGCGAATTGAGTCATTCCTAAAATTTCTACCGCAGCCAATAAAAAGACAACCACTAAAATCCATTTCACCAATCCTCCGATAAAACTGGACATTGACATTTTAAACTCGGCTTTATTCATTGCCTCCTCCCATTTGGTTTTCTCAAAAATCTTGTCAAATTTAACTCTCTTTAAAATTTCCGCCACCAATTTGCCTATCCAAACCGCAATAAACCAACCGACAACAAAAACAACAAGAGCTCCGATGAGTTTTGGGATAAAATCGGCAAAACCATACCAAAAATCCCGTAAAGCACTTAAAGTGATGTTTGACCAATCTTGAATCATATAACAATTTTATTGATTTAAAAAACGACCTTTGGGGTTAAATAATTAAAATTCCTATTGGAATTCGTATTTGTTTATTATATCATAGCCCAAGCAGATTGGTAATAATATCTGTGGATAACTTGCTCTTTCTAATTAAAAAAGGGTATGGTATTACCCCTGGGGAGATTCGAACTCCCGACCTCCTCATTGTCCCGATAACTTTGGTGGACCCTGGGAGATTCGAACTCCCGACCTCCTCATTGCAAATGAGGCACTCTACCAGCTGAGCTAAGGGCCCACAAAATTCTACTGCCATCTTTTCAGCTTTGTCCGCCAGCTGACGGATTGAATTCTGCTTATGGTGGGCGCGGATGGAATCGGACCATCAACCTCTTTTTTATCAGAAAAGCGTTCTACCACTGAACTACGCGCCCATTAGATTTTGTTAGCGAGCGAAGCGAGCTTTACAAAATCTTATGCCCTCCGAAGACGCACGGAGTAAGACGAAGGAGGGCTCATTTATTATCATCACAATAACAAAAAATTTAAAGAATTTCAAGATAAATCCCATAGAGAAAAAACAAAACCCCTCACGGGGTTTTGTTGAACTATTTTCTTTTACCAACTACCAACTACGTACTACTAACTAATTTAGTTTCTATGAGTTGTTTCGCCTGAGCGGCCGTTTTATGTTAGCCAAAATTTTGGGTTCCTTGGCCAATACCCATAGAGTTAAAATCCAAATTTCAGATTTCAACCCTTATCGACACAAAAAAAATAGAAATGATCCACCGACAGGTTCCCCTACCGGTGCCTTGTTACGACTTCGCCCTAATCATTGAGCCCGCCTTTGTCCCGACGAATCGGAATTTGGGGCGTTCCCAACTTTTCTGGCGTGACGGGCGATTGCTTGTTAGAAACTTAACAGAGGCGTTCCCACCCGGCGTGCAGATTTCCCGCACCGGGCGAGCCCAAAAATAAATTAAAATTATCTAAGGGAAACTCCTTCTCTTGCCTAAGCAAGATACTATGAGTTAGCTGACTTCTGATAAAGCAATAATTTCGTTCTTTATCAGATATCCCCGGGTCAATATACAAACTATTCCCAACATCCCCAATCGGGTTTTATCTAGGGCTTTCCCTATGCTCACCACCCAATCATAGGTCAACCAACCGCATTGGTTGGGGCTGTTGTTTGTTTCCGAACCCTCTGCCGTTACGATCGCTCGCAACGACTGTTCATCAACTACTTTCCGCGACGGAAGCGAAAGAAGAGATTTTAACTCTTTAGTTTGAGAGATGATTTTATTACCATCTCAATGTATATCTGCCGGGCGCGTTTACTGTGAGTACAAGATCCAGTGACATATTCATCGCAGCATAGCTGATCTGCGATTACTAGCGATTCCGGCTTCATGAGGTCGAATTGCAGACCTCAATCCGAACTGAGACCGGTTTTTAAGGATTGACTCCCCATTGCTGGTTTGCAACCTATTGTACCGGCCATTGTATCACGTGTGCGGCCCAGGACGTAAGGGCCATGCTGATTTGGTGTAGTCCCCACCTTCCTCCAAGTTGACCTTGGCAGTCCCCTATGACAATTAAAACATAGGGCAGGGGTTTCGCAGGTTTCCCCATTTAAGGGAGCACTTCACAGCACCTGCTGACAACAACCATGCAGCACCTGTGTTAGCGGCCTTGCGGGGTCCCAAGTTTCTTCGGGATTTCCACTAACATGTCAAGTCCTGGTAAGGTTTTCGCTTATCGTCGAATTAAGCCACGTGATCCACCGCTTGTGT
>CAYVXQ010000007.1:18337-21778 GCA_964454625.1 uncultured Candidatus Saccharibacteria bacterium | reverse complement strand
CCGGCCGCTGGACTTGCCACAAGATTTTTGCCCTTGAGTAAGGCGGTGCGCAAGGAGTTTTTGCCTTTGGTTGATTCTCCAATGCTCAGCTATGTGGTGGAGGAGTCCAGACAGGCGGCAATAGAGGAGATAATTTTTGTGGTAAGTGAGAATAATAAAAACATAGCTGATTATTTTCAGCGAAACGATAAATTAGAAGAACTCCTCAAACAACGGGGGGCCGGAGAAATCTTGGAGAATTTGCAAAAACTTTATAATGGATTAGAAAATATTGTTCTCTCTTCGGTAATTCAGCCCTTGCCCAAAGGCGACGGCGACGCTGTTTTAAGAGCGGAAAAAAAGGTTGGCAAGGATGCTTTTTCAGTGGCTTTTCTTGACGATGTTTTTTCAGCCAAAATTCCGCCTCTGGTTCAATTGTTTAACATTTTTCAAACCTCGCAAAAAACCGTAGTTGGATTGAAAAAAATAGCTCAGGAAAAGTTGCCTTTTTACGGAGTGGTTAAAGTGGAAAAAATCGCTAATAATCTTTACAAAATCAAAGACATTGTAGAAAAGCCGCCAATAGAGCAGGCGCCATCTGAGTTGGCTATCTGCGGCCGTTATGTTTTTACTGAAGAAATTTTTCGTTATTTGAAAAAGACCCAACCCAATGCAAAGGAAGAGATTATCTTAGCCGAAGCGCTGAGGTTGATGTTGGCTGACGGTAAAATGATTTATGGTTATGAAATTGATGGCGAGTGGCTGGAATGCGGCAATATGCTGGATTGGCTCAAGACCAATTTAACTTTATGTCTGAGGCACCCGAAGTATGGCCCGGTATTGAAAGACCATATTAAAAAATTTAAGCTTTGTTGAATACAATCCGAAGCACTAAGCACTAAACTATAAAAAACACAAAGCACAAACAAATTCAGGGTTGTTTGTGTTTTGAAAGTTGTGTTTTGTGCTTTGTTTGTAATTTGTGTTTTGTAATTTGTGCTTTACTTATAATTTTATGTTAAAAATTTCAAAGGATATTTTAAAGCAAGTTTATCCGTCCCGCAATGTTGATTGCCATAAATATGACCATGGACTTTTATTGGTGGTTGGCGGCGGCAATTTTTACACTGGTTCTCCGGCATTGTCAGCCATGGCCGCTTTTAGAGCTGGTTGCGATATGGTGCATATATTAGCGCCTCAAAGAGCCGCTAATATCATTGCTTCATTTTCGCCAAATTTAGCGACCTATCCTTTTAAGGGTGATTGGTTTGACAACGAGGATTTACCAACCTTGTTGGCCTTTACAAAATCAGCCAAAGCGGTGGCTGGCGAAAAGACCGCGGCGGTAATCGGCGGTGGAATGGGCAGGTCGGAAGAAACCAAAGAAGCCATTTTAAGTTATTTAGAGCAAGCCGATATTAAAGCCGTTATTGATGCTGATGGCATTCATGCATTGAGCAAGAATATTGAGATTGCCCGCGGCAAAAATTTTATTTTCACGCCCCATAGTTTTGAGTTTTTTATTTTAACCGGTCGCGACATTCGCCAAGCCAAGTTTGAAGAAAAAGTTAAGGCGGTGCAAGAAGAAGCGGCTCGTTTGGGGTGTGTAATAGTTTTGAAGGGGCATCAAGACATTATTTCAAACGGTCAAGAAGTGGTTATTGACCAGACCGGCTCTCCTTATATGACGGTTGGAGGCACGGGCGACACTTTAGCAGGCATTGCCGGCTCTTTACTGTCTCAGGACGTTGGACCGTTTTTAGCGGCTCAGGCGGCAAGTTTTATCAATGGCAAGGCAGGCGAGGCAGCGGCTCAAAGATTTGGCGCCGGAATGTTGGCCACGGATTTAATTGAGGAAATAGCGAATGTGATAAAATAGTTTTTGTGCAATCAAAAACTCCTCTAAAAGGAGTTTTTGGGAGTGGAGCCAAGGGGAATCGAACCCCTCTACCCGAATGTCGAGTGCGAGTTCCTCACCAGAGGTAGCCCCTTAAACTCCACAATTTTATTTTAACATAAACTTTTAACAAAACAAAACACCCGAGCAATGAAACTCGGATGTTAGGGTGCGATAGAACCCGCACTCGACACTTTTATTATATCAAACCAAAAAACTATGTCAAGAGCTGCTTATGACCTTATTATCATTGGCGGGGGGCCGGCAGGAATAACCGCGGGCATTTACGCGGCCCGTAAAAAAATAAATACCTTGCTCATAACCAAGGATTTTTTTGGTCAAATTGGCTCCACGAGCCGCGTTGATAATTGGCCCGGTGAGATGGGGGTTGGCGGGATTGCCTTAATGGAGAAGTTAGAAAAGCATTTGCGCCAGTTTGCCGTTGAAATTAAAACCAATGAAAAAGTAATTTCAGTTACCCGACCCCACTCCTCGGCTTTGCCGAGGACTTTTTCTGTCCAGGAAGTTGCTCGGCAACTTCCTTTTGGAAGTTGCTCGGCAACTTCCTTTTGCGTCCGGACAGAGAATGATATAAAATATGTTGGCAAAGCATTGATTGTGGCTACTGGCCGAACCGCGCGAAAACTTGGCATTAAAGGCGAAGAAGAGTTTTTGGGCCGGGGGCTTTCTTATTGCGCTGTTTGCGACGGCCCGTTTTTTAAAGATAAGCAGGTTGTGGTGGTTGGCGCTGGAAACGCCGGCTTTGAGACGGCTTTGGACTTGGCAAAATACGCTAAAAAAGTTTTTATTTTTGAGAAAAGCGGCAATATAAGAGCTGATGAATTATTGCAAAGCGAAGTAAGAAATAATACTAAAATTGAAATCTTGCTGCAAACGGACTTACAAAAAGTTGAAGGTCGAGGGAAGGTGCAATCCATTACTTATAAAGACCTAACTGAGCAAAAAATTTTTCAACAGCCAATGGACGGAGTTTTTTCTCAAATTGGCGGCTCGCCAGTTACTGATTTTTTAGGCAGCCAGTTAAAACTGAATAAAAATAGAGAAATAATCGTCAATCATTTAACAATGGAAACATCTCAAAAAGGAGTTTTTGCGGCTGGCGATTGCAATGATACAAAGTTCAAGCAGATGATAATTGCCGCTGGTCAGGGAGCAGTGGCAGCGCTTTCAGTTTACGAGTATTTGCAATCGCCAACGTAAAAACAAAAACACCGCCTTACTGCGGGTTTTTGCGGAACTTAATAGTAAAGTATGAGGATTGAGTCAATTAAAGCAAAAGAAATTTTAACTTCAAAAGGAAGCCTCACAGTGGAGGTTTGTTTGGAAACAGCTAAGGGCCAATTTGTTGCTTCTGTGCCTTCAGGTGTTTCCACTGGCGATTATGAAGCCGTGGAAATTCCAGCGAGTGAAGCAATAAAAAAAACAGTAGAGATTGAGCCAATGCTCAAAAAACGTGATTTTTTTAGTCAAAAGGACTTTGATTGTTTTTTGCTCAAACAAGACGGCACCAAAAATAAATCGCGCTTGGGCGCTAATACCACACT
>CAYVXQ010000007.1:2779-18237 GCA_964454625.1 uncultured Candidatus Saccharibacteria bacterium | reverse complement strand
CCCCGACCCTGCGTGCTTTTATTTGAAGGGGGCAAGCACGGCAACGGCGGCTTAACTTTTCAGGAAATTCTGCTGGTGCCGCAAGCCGGCTCTTTTCAAGAAATGTTTGATAAAGCCAAGATTGTTTTTGAAACACTAAAAAGCCAATTAAACTATCCTTTTGGACTGGAGGGCGGCTTGGTGGCGCCCCTAAAAGAAGAAGAAATTTTAGACCTAATTACCCAACGTACCTCAGAGCAAATAGGTATAGACGTGGCGGCTTCATCTTTTTTTGTGCAAGGAAAATATGATTTTCAAGGCAAAAAAATTTTTGCTGAAAACTTTTTGGCTTTTTATCAAGTTCTAAGAAAAAATTATAACATTTTGTTTTTTGAAGACCCTTTTAGTCAAGACGACATTAATGGCTGGAAAAAAGCCAAAGAAATTTTTTCGGTGGGCGACGACCTTTTGGCCACCAATGTTAAGAGAATGAAAAAAGCTAAAAAATTCTGTTGGGGAGCGATTATCAAGCCCAATCAAATTGGTACTGTTTGGGAAACATTGCAGGCGGTTCGTCTGGCTAAAAAATTCGGCTGGAAAATTATTGTTTCACACAGGGCCGGTGAAACCGAAGACAGCTTTATTGCCGATTTGGCCGTTGGGGTGGGCGCCGACTTCATTAAAGCGGGCGGATTGAGCCAGCAAGAGCGCCTGGCCAAATACAATCGTTTATTGGAAATTGAAAAAGCGTTGGAGAAAATGATTTAAGATTTATGATTTAAGATTTATGAATGATAACGTTTGTTTCAAAATTAAATCTTTTGAGGACTTAAATGCATGGAGAGAGGGGCATGTTTTGGTAGTAATGGTCTACGATTTAACTAAATTTTTTCCTAAATAAGAATTATTTGGGTTAACCAATCAAATGAGAAGAGCGGCTGTGTCAATAACTTCAAATATTGCTGAGGGATTTGGCAGGCAAACTTACAAAGAGAAAGTTCAATTTTATTATCAAGCGCAGGGATCATTAACCGAATTAAAAAATCAGCTTTTGGTAGCAAAGGATATTAATTATTTAAACGTTGAAAATTTTAGCAAAATTATTAGCCAGGCAAATATTACCCATCGGATTCTTCAGGGTTTGATTAAAAAGAGCAAGACATTCATAAATCATAAATCATAAATCGTAAATCGTAAATCACTATGCATAAACTCGTTTTATTAAGGCACGGCGAAAGCATTTGGAATAGAGACAACATTTTCACGGGCTGGGTTGATGTTGAATTGTCTGAGCGTGGCAAGGAACAGGCCGAGGAAGCGGCTCGTATTTTGAAAGAGCAGGGTTTTGTTTTTGACATTGCTTTTGCCTCGGTTTTAAAAAGAGCGGTTAAAACATTGGAAATTGTTCTTGAAACAATGGGGCTCTCGGGGATTCCGTTTGAAAAGGCCTGGCAATTGAATGAAAGGCACTACGGCTCTTTGCAGGGCGTTGGCAAGAAAGACGCGGTTAAGAGATTTGGCTTGGAGCAGGTTATGGCCTGGAGAAGGGGATATAAACAAAGGCCACCTGAATCATCTGGAAAGGAACCACCCTTTTCTGAGTCATTGGAAGATGTTTTTTTGAGGGTTTCTGTCTATTGGCGAGAAAAAATAGTTCCGACAATACAGCAGGGGAAAACTGTTTTAATTTCAGCTCATGGCAATTCATTAAGGGCTCTGGTAAAATGGCTTGATAAAATTTCGGACCAAGAAATTGAAAAGTTGAACATTCCCATAGGCATTCCTTTAGTTTATGAATTAGATGACAATCTTAAGCCGCTCAAACATTATTATTTGGCAAAGCCAGAACAATTGGAAAAAGCTGTTAAAGCAGTGGAAGAGGAAACAAAAGTGCAGTAGTTTATAGTAGTTTATTCCGTAGTAGTTGATAGCGCAGAGGAGGATTTTTAAAACTATTACATTTCCCGCGCGATCGCACTTGAAGTGCAATGGTTTAAATGAGGTCTACAAAAACAAAATGAGCCATTGCCAAGACAAAAATTATTTGTTAAAATACAGCCAAATAAATTAGGACTTACGGGTTTGTCCCAAAATTGTCATTCCGAGGCGGAGCCGAGGAATCTGACGGCGATAGCCGTCATCCTGAGGGTAATCCCGAAGGATCTCAGTGGTTGAGACCCTTCGGCTATCGCCTCAGGGCGACACTGCGTGTCGGATTCTTCGCCTGCTGGCTCAGAATGACAGTAAACCCGTAAGTCCTATAAATAATAACGTAAACGTCTTAAATAATTTTGATTGGTTATTGAAAAATAATTAACTATGAGAATTTTTTTAATTATTTTTGCGCAATAATCGTTCAAACAACATTAGTTATGTCTGATTCTTTCAACTTAGGAAAGTCCCATAATTTAATTATCGCTGTTTTGCTGGTTGCGGTTGTTGTTTTGGGTTATATGCAGTTTGGCCGTGGTTTGGTTGCGCCTAGCTTCTTATCGCAGAAAACCGCAGTGGATACGGCTTTGGCTTTTATCAATGAAAATATGATTCAATCGGGCGCTCCGGCCGCTGAGTTGAGCGGCGAGGTTAAAGAAGAGGCCGGGCTTTATAAGTTTAACATTAAAGTGGAAAACCAAGATTTTCCCATTTATATTTCCAAAGATGGCAATTTACTGTTTCCTCAAGGACCGATTAACATTCAAGAGGTTAAAAAGCAGAAAGCCGCCGCCACCACAACTGATAATGGACAAAACGGGGCAGATTCTAATGTTTCAACAATCGGTGGTTTTACTGTGTCTGACGAAGAAGTGTGTTTGAAAGACGGCAAGCCGCTAATTTATTTTTTTGGATCTAATGGTTGCCCGCATTGCCGATGGGAGCATCCGATTGTTCAGAAAATTATGAAGCAGTTTGAGGGCTTGGTTGTTTTTCACGATAATTACGACAATAATGAAGATATGGACATTTTTAGTAAGTATAGCCAAGGCGGCATTCCTACTTTTGTTTTAGGTTGCAAATATTACCGCGTGGGTTCAGGCGAGCGGGAAGGCGAGGAGCAGAATACCAAAAATATCACTGCTTTGCTTTGCAAATTAACCGCTGAACAGCCAGCCAGTGTTTGCTCGGGAGTGGCTGATTTGCTTGGACAAATTAAATAAATAAATTATCGCACTCCCGATGTGTGATAATTATCACACATCGGGAGTGCGGCGTTTCACTTTATGCCTCAAGTTAAGGTTTATTCCACAGTCGCTTGCCCTTATTGCGTAACTTTAAAGGAATTTTTGAAAGCCAATAATGTTGTCTTTGAAGAGATTGATGTTTCTTTTGACCAGCCCAAACAGCAGGAAATGATTGATAAATCAGGGCAAATGGGAGTGCCGGTGGTTGATATAGATGGTAATATAATTGTCGGGTTTGATAGAGAAAAAATAGAACAGCTTTTGGGTATTAAAAGTTGAGAATGTCAAATGGCAAATGACTAATGTCTAATAAAATGTCCAATATCAAATAACAAATGTCAAAAAAATTTAGTCATTGGACATTTGGGCCTTGACATTTTATTTGTCATTAGACATTAGGATTTTGACATTAGATTTTTATGTCCATAAAAATTGCCATCAATGGTTTCGGTCGTATTGGAATGCTTGCTGCCAGAAAGATGTTGGAGAAATATCCTTTTTTGGAATTAGTGGCGGTAAATGATTTAGCAAACGAAGCGGAATTGAAAGCGATTTTCCAGAATGACCCTGTTTATGGTGCATTTAATCAAGAAATTAAGGCCAAGTTTTTGGCTGAAAAAGACCCGCTGAGTTTACCTTGGGCTGATTCGGGGGTTGATATTGTTTTAGAATGTTCCGGTTTTTTTACAGAACTTGAAGGCGCTAAAAAACATTTAATTGCCGGAGCAAAAAAAGTACTCATTTCCGCGCCGTCTGATTTCAGCGAGATTCCCACTTATCTTTTGGGCGTTAATGAAAAAGAGTACGATTTCCAAAAAGACCAAATTATTTCAATGGGCTCTTGCACGACTAATGCGGTGGCTCCAGTGGCAAAAATTTTAGACAGGCATTTTAGAATTAAAGCTGGCTTTGTAAACACTGTTCACAGTTATACTAATTCGCAAAACAAGCAATATCCTAATTGGCGAACCGAACCGGCCGGCAAATTGAATATTATTCCTTCAACCACCGGCGCCACCAGAACAGTTGAAAAATGCCTGCCGCAGTTAAAGGGCAAGCTTAATGGTTTGTCATTAAGGGTGCCAACTGAGACCGTATCTATCGTGGAGTTTGTTTTTTTGGCAGAAAAGTCAACTACAGCCGAAAACATAAATCAGGTCTTGTCTGAGGCCGCAGAAAGCGAAGAACTAAAAGGAATTTTAAAGTTTGAAAATAAAAAATTGATTTCCAATGACTTAAAAGGCAGTTCATATTCGTCAATTGTTGACGGCTGTTTAACTCAAGTTTTCGACGGACTCATAAAAGTTTTAATTTGGTATGATAACGAGTGGGGCTATGCGTGTAGGTTAGCGGAGATGGCTGAGTATGTTGGCAGAAAAATTTAAGTATGAAGGCAAAAATTTTTGGGACTCAAAAAATTATTATCCGACCGCTTTACAAGAGAGACATTTTTCGGGTTAAGGATTTTCAAAATTTTATTAACTCTTTAGTAAAAGAAAAAGCTCAAATTTTAATTAATAAAAAGAGAAACCATAAAGAAGAAAGAGAATGGTTAAAAACCAAAATAAAAGAGTTGCAACGAGCAAAGACAGTTTGTTTGGTGGCTGAACAGAAAGTAAGTTCTGTTGACAGGCGGAACATTGCTTGTAAGAGTGGTTCGTCGCTGAGGCAAAAAAAAATAGTAGGTATGGTTGATGTTTGTTTGGGCGATGGGCATAAAGAGTATGTTGGAACTTTAAGTATTGGCATAAGAAAAGGATATCGGGGAATAGGTTTAGGAACTCATTTAATAAAACAAATTTTAAGTTTGGCTGGAACTTGTTTGCGGCCCCGTCCTAAGATTGTCAGATTAAGTGCTTTTGCGAGCAATAAAGCGGCGCTTGGATTATACAAGAAAATTGGATTTAAAAAAATAGCGAAAGTTCCTGCTCAATATTATTTCCAAGGTGATTTTATTGATGAGCTGATAATGATTTTGTTTCTCTAATCTAAACCTTCCCCGGGGCCCATCCTCGCGGAGCCCTCTGGGGCCTTTGGTTTCTTGCCTGGAAAACACTCTGGGACTAAAAATATGTTTAATAATAAATCAAACATTAAGAAGAAAAATGATTTTTATGTTCCCGGCGGCGAATTGAAAAAAAATGCTTGGTTTAATAATTCAGCGATTTATAAGGAAGCCGAAAAAGAGCCAATTAAATTTTGGGAAGGATTAGCCAAGGAGCTTTTTTGGTTTAAAGATTGGGATAAGGCCTTTGTTCATGAGCCGCCTTATTTCCAATGGTTCAGCGGAGGGAAAATCAATATAACCTCAAATATATTTGAAAAAAATTACTTGGGTTTTGAAAAAATTAAAGATAAAACCGCTTTTATTTGGGAGCCAGAGCCCAAAGAAGAAAAACAGCAAAGTTTTACTTATGGGCAACTCTTTAAAGTTGTTAATCGCTTTGCCAATGCCTTAAAAAAATTAGATGTTAAAAAAGGGGATAGGGTGGCAATTTATTTGCCGATGATTCCAGAGGTTATAATTAGCATCTTGGCTTGCGCTAGAATTGGGGCAGTGCATTCCATTATTTTTTCAGCTTTTTCAGCAACCGCTTTAAAAGTAAGATTGCAGGACACCGAAGCAAAAATTTTAATCACCGCTGATGGATATTATCGCCGGGGCAAAATTGTTGATTTAAAACAAAGCGCTGATGAAGGAATAAAAGACACAAATGTTGCAAAATTAATTGTAGTTAAACGGACAAAAAATCAAATTTCTTGGAAAGAAGGTAGAGATTTGTGGTGGCAGGACCTAATCGTTAGCGAAAATGACTTTTGTGAGCCGGAAATAATGGATAGCGAGGATTTGTTGTTTATTCTTTACACCAGCGGCTCTACTGGTAAGCCAAAGGGTTGCGAGCACATTGTGGGGGGCTACACTGTTCAGTCGTTTTGGACAGGAAAATGGATATTTGACTGGAAAGAACAGGATATTTTTTGGTCAACCGCTGATATTGGCTGGATTACTGGCCACACCTATAGCTGCTACGCCCCTTTATTGAACGGTATCACCTTTATTATTTTTGAAGGCGCGCCTGATTGGCCAACACCCGACAGATGGGCTCAAGTTATTGAAAAGTACGGGGTTACTGTATTTTATACCGCTCCCACAGCTATTAGGATGTTTGAGAAATACGGAGCCCAAATTTTTAAAAGATATAAATTTGAGACCTTAAGGATTTTGGGTTCAGTAGGAGAGCCGATTGATGAAGCGGCCTGGAGCTGGTATTTTAAAGAGGTGGGCAAAGAAAAGTGTCCGATTGTTGACACTTGGTGGCAGACCGAAACAGGGGGAATTTTAATAAGTTCTTTGCCGGGTATAGGGCCTTTCAAGCCCGCTTTTGCGGGGCTGCCTTTTCCAGGGGTAAAATTTGATATTATTGACGAGCAAGGAAATTCCTTGCCTGTGAATCAGGAAGGAAATTTAGCAATGCTTCCTCCTTTCGCCCCTTCATTGTTGCGGGGGATTTACAAGGATCCTGAAAAATATATTCAAACTTATTGGGCTCATTACGGAAACAAGGTCTATTTTACCTCAGACAGCGCTCTTAAAGACAAAAATGGTTTGCTTCGAATCGTTGGAAGGGTAGATGATGTTATAAAAGTGGCTGGCCATAGATTGACCACCGGGGAGCTGGAAGCGGTTATTAATTTGCATCCTGATATCACGGAATGCGCTGTAGTTGGGGTGCCTGATGAAATAAAGGGTGAGGCGCTGGTTGTTTTTGTAATATATATAGGAAAAAAAGATTCAGAAGAACTCAAAAAAGAGGTAATGGAGCAGATTAGAAAAGAAATAGGCCCCATTGCTTCGCCAAAACAAATCTATTTAGTTGGCGACTTGCCCAAGACAAGGTCTGGTAAGATTATGCGAAGAATTTTGAAAAAAATCTTCACTGGTGAAGATTTTGGCGACCTTTCAACTTTAGCCAATCCTCAAACAGTGGAGCAAATAAAAGAAATAATTCAAAGAACAGTATAAACAACTGCGAATTACGAAATGCCAAAAAACAAGGTCTGTCGCAATGTTTACAACCCGAGTTTAAACAGTACTGTTTAAACTCGGGTTGTAAACATTGAAAAGCCGGCGGCTAAGGACGGACCTTAAAAAGGCATTTCGTAATTCGCAGTAAACAACAGTTAATATGGAGAAGAACGAAAAATATATTTTGTGGTTAAGCGAGATTGATAAAAACGATGTTGTTTTAGTTGGTGGCAAGAATGCTTCTTTGGGTGAAATGTATTGCCATTTGAATCCCCAAGGTGTTAGGGTTCCCAATGGTTTTGCTTTGACAGCCGCGGCTTATTGGTATTTTTTAAGATTTAATGGTTTGAATGAAAAGCTGGCCGAAATTTTTCATGGCTTTAACCGTCAAAGTTTAGTTAGTTTAATTAAAACCGCTCAACTAGCTCGCAATTTGATTTTAAAAGCCAAGTTTCCGCAGGATTTGGCTGACGAGGTGAAAGAATATTATCAAGGACTTTGTCGTCAAAGCGGTCAACGTTCTTTGAGCGTGGCGGTACGTTCCTCAGCCACGGCCGAGGATTTAAAAGGAGCGAGCTTTGCGGGCGCTATGGAAACGTATTTAAACATAAGCGGCGAACAAAATTTACTTCAAGCTATTCAAAAATGCATATCATCGTTATTTACCCCGCGAGCCATTGCTTATCGGGAAGAAAAGGGTTTCGCTCATCTTAAAATTGCTTTGTCTGTCGGCGTTTTGCAAATGATTAGAAGCGACCTTGCTTCTTCCGGGGTAATGTTTACTTTAGACACCGAAACCGGATTTCGTAATATTGTTTTGATAAATTCTATTTATGGAATAGGCGAGATGATTGTTAAAGGCAGAATTACTCCCGATGAATTTATTGTTTTCAAACCCGGGCTCAATCAGGGATTTCGTTCCATTATTGTAAAAAATTTAGGGCAGAAACAAAAAAAATATGTTTATAAAAAAGCCGGCGGATTGAAAGAAGCGAAAGTGCCGGCTGTCCAGCAGAGGAAATTTTCTTTATCAGACGAGGATATTTTGACCTTGGCTCAATGGGCGGTTAAGATTGAAAATCATTATGCTTTTGCCCAAGATATTGAATGGGCTAAAGACGGCAAAACAGGCGATTTATTTATTGTGCAATCACGGCCCGAAACCGTGCAAACTGAGAAAAAGGACTTTATTTTTCAGGAATATCAAATTAAACCGTCGGGTAAGGCAATTGTTCAAGGTATTGCCATTGGCAATAAAATCGGCTTGGGCAAAGCGCGAGTGATTAAAAATGTGGGCCAGTTGTCTCAATTTAAAAAAGACGAAGTGCTGATAACTAAAATGACCGACCCTGATTGGGTGCCAGCGATTCGTTTAGCTTCAGCGGTAATCACTGATGAGGGCGGGCGCACAGCCCATGCCGCCATTGTCAGCCGCGAATTAGGCATACCTTGCGTGGTGGGCGCTGGAAATGCCAGTAAAATTTTCAAAACCGGCCAAATACTTACAGTGGATTGTTCCAGTGGATTGCGGGGTAAGGTCTATCAAGGAAACATACCTTTTGATATTAAAGAATACAATTTAGAAGAAATACCGAAGTTGTCAACTAAAATAATGATTAATGTCAGCAGTCCGGAGACTGCTTTTCAAAACTCTTTTTTGCCGGTTGATGGTGTTGGCTTAGCCCGGGAAGAATTTATAATTGCTGAAAAAATAAAAGTGCATCCTCTCGCTTTAATTCATTATAATGAATTAAAGCGAACGATCCGAAATTTTTCCTCTGTCATTCTGAGCCAGCAGGCGAAGAATCTCAACCATGAGACCCTTCGGCTATCGCCTCAGGGTGATAAAATGGAAGTTCCTGCCATTCTGAGTACATTCGCTTCGCTCAGTGTAAACTCCGCGAAGAATTTTTTTAGTAAATTAAAAATTCAAAAAATTATAAGAGAGATAGACAAAATAACAATTGAGCATCAAGATAAAAAAGAGTATTTTATAAAAGAGTTGGCTGAAGGCATCGGACAAATAGCCGCGGCTTTTTGGCCCAAGCCGGTGATTGTCCGTTTTTCTGATTTTAAAACCAACGAATATCGCCAGTTAGTCGGCGGAGAACTTTTTGAGCCCCAAGAAGAAAATCCGATGCTCGGGTTTCGTGGAGCCTCCCGTTATTATAATGAAAGATTCCAGCCAGCTTTTTTGATGGAGTGCGAAGCCATTAAACGGGTTCGCGATATTTTCGGTTTAAAAAATCTTAAGGTGATGATTCCCTTTTGCCGCACTCCCGAAGAGGGCAGAAAGGTGATTGAAATAATGAAGCAGGCAGGCATTAAACAAGGCAAAGACGGCTTTGAAATTTATGTGATGGCTGAAATTCCTTCCAATGTGATTTTGGCGGAGCAATTTCTGGAGCTCTTTGACGGAATGAGCATTGGCTCTAATGATTTAACCCAATTAACCTTGGGCTTAGATAGAGATAATGGCGAACTCTCTCATATCGGAGATGAGAGAAATGAAGCAGTAAAAAAGTTAATTAAAAAAGTTATTAAAATTTGCCGCGAGAAAAATAAATACTGCGGCATCTGTGGAGATGCCCCTTCTTCCTTTCCTGATTTTGCCCAATTCTTAATGGATTGTGAAATACCCTCAATTTCTTTGTCGCCAGATGCCGTCATTAAGACAATTTTAAGTATGGGAAAAAAATTTGAGTATGGCAAAAAAGACAATAATAAACATCCAATAACTAATTAAGTTGACAGGGGTCTGACCCCTGCTAAACTTTATAACTTTATGCCAAGAGAAAAAAGACAATTTGAGAACGGTGAACTTTATCACATAACCTTGCGCCGCATAGCCGACGAAGTGTTATTTAAAGATATTGGCGACTACTTTAGGGGTATTTTTGGTATATACGAATTCAATAACTCTAATCCGGTTATTATTAGAAAAAGACGGGAAGAGAGAAGGCAATTTAAAAATTATATGGCAAACATCAGGGGTCTGACCCCTGCTGAATCAGCAGGGGTCAGACCCCTGTCAATTAAGGAGTTGGATAAGAGGTCAAAGATAGTGCAGGTGTTGAGTTTTGTGTTGATGCCTAATCATTTGCATTTGATTTTACGGCAGATTGTAGACAAGGGAATCAGTTTGTTTATGCAGAAATTTGGTTCGGGGCTGGCCGCTTATTTTTTTGAAAGATATTATGGTAAGATGAAAAAGAAAGGGCATTTTTTTCAAGACAGATTCAACGCGGTGCATATTGTTAATGATAGGCAGTTGCAGGTTGCATTTGTCTATGATTGGACAAATCCTATAGCGCTTATTGAGCCGGGTTGGAAAGAGAAGGGTATTAAAAACCCGGCCAAAGCAAAAAAGTTTTTAGAACAATATAGATGGTCAAGTTATTTGGATTGTATAGGTATTAAAAATTTTCCTTCTATTATAGAGGCAGAGAAAGATTTTTTAATGGAAGTGATGGGCGGGGCCGAAGGATGCAGACAGGCAGTAAACGATTGGATTCTGCAAAAAGGAGAAATTATTAAAATAGCCGAAAGTTTTAAGAGATTTTCCTTTGACTAAAAATCTACAAGAGATAGCAAGGGTCTGACCCCTGCTAAACTTGACAGGGGTCAGACCCCTGCTAAACTAAAAATATGTTTGATGTAATTACTTTTGGTTCAGCCACTTGTGATATTTTTTTGCCGCTTCAAAATTTGCCGTTTCAGACGTCCAGCTCTAATGGAGAAAGGGGAAGGATTTGTTTTGCTTCAGGGGATAAAATTGAGGTGGGGGATTGGCTGATGCATAGCGGAGGCGGAGGCACTAATACGGCTTCCACTTTTGCTTTACAGGGTTTAAAAGCCGCTTATTGTGGTTCAGTTGGTAATGATTATTTCGGAGAGTTAGTTTTGAATGATTTGAAAAAGAGAGCCGTTTCTTTAAGGTTGGTGAAAAGAAATAACAACAAAAACACTGCTCTTTCAGTAGTTTTATCGCCTCTAATGGCTGATAGAGTGATTTTAGTGGCTCCGGGCGCTTGCCATTTTTTAACCAAAAAAGAAATTGCTTGGGACAAAGCGGCAAACAGCCGTTGGTTTTATGTCGCTCCTCTCTATGAGCAATCAGATGATTTGTTTTGCTTTTTAATTGATTTTGCCAAAAGCCGTAAAATCAAAATAGCATTAAACCCGAGCATGTATCAGTTGAAGAACCAACCCGAGGTTTTGAAAAAAAGTTTGCAAAACATTGATATTTTATTGTTAAACTTAAACGAGGCGGCGATTTTGGCGGGAGTTTCTCTTTCTGTAGAGCCAAAGGCAATCGCTAAGCAAATTCGCGAGTTATCTTCAGGTATTATTGTTATAACAATGGGCAAACAAGGAGCTTGCGTTTTGGCTGGCGATGATTTTTATTGGGCTGATATTTTTCCAGTTCAAGTGGCGGAAAGAACTGGAGCGGGCGATGGTTTTGGATCCGGCTTTGTCGCTGGACTTTTACAAAAAAATAATTTAGAATATGCTATCCGCTTGGCCACGGCCAATTCCGCCGCTTGCTTGACTAAGGTTGGGGCTAAAAATGGTTTGTTAAAAAAAGGGGAATTAGATGAATGGCCAGCGCTTCATATCAAAAAAAATGAAGGTTAGGGTCTGGCATTAACAGACCCGGCGAGCGCTGTATTTTTTATGCTAATCAAAATTGTTCAATCAAAATGTATTGGATGCGGCACTTGTTCGGCTTTATGCTCTGCTTATTTTGAGTTGGCTGGCGATGGCAAGGCAATTTTAAAACAATCAACTGCTCCACAAAAAGACCAATTAGAGGTTTCTGAGATTGGTTGCGCAAAAGAAGCGGCCGATTGTTGTCCAACGCAGTGCATTGTCATAAAATAAATTCTAAATCCTAAATTCTAAATCCTAAACAAATCCTAATGACCAAAATCCAAAATGACGCCGTAGGCGTCACCCTGAGCGAAGCGAAGGGTCTCATTGTCTGAGATCCTTCGCCCTAACGGGCTCAGGATGACACTTCGTGTCATTTTGAACATTTGAGTTTTGAATTTGTTTAGAGTTTAGAATTTAGAGATTGGGATTTTTAACTATGTTTTCCCTTCAATCAACAATTAGAGATAAAAAAGAGAACCCTGCTGAACTCAGAAAGCAGGGTATTTTGCCGGCTGTTTTATATGGCGACGATTTGCAAAGCGCTCCGATTGAGGTGGCTTTGAAAGATTTTCAGGGCGTTTTTAGCCAGGCCGGCGAGAATTCAATAATAAAATTAAAAGTTAAGCCCGCGGGAGATAAAACCGCCGCTGAAGAAGAATACAATGTTTTAATTCATCAAATAGCCCGAGACCCGGTGAGCGGCGAGTTTATTCACGCTGACTTTTATCGTCCTTCAACCAAGAAAAAGGTAGTGGCTGAAATTCCTTTAACATTCAGCGGCGAGCCGTTGGCGGTTAAGGACTTAGGAGGGGTTTTAATTAAAGAAATCCATACCTTGAAAGTAAAAGGCCTGGCACATGAATTACCGCGGGAGATTATAGTTAATCTTAATTCTTTAAAGGATTTTGACGCCCGTATTTTTATCAGGGATTTAATTTTACCTCAAGGCATTGAAGCACAACGAGGTGGCAATGAAATGGTCGCTTTAGTGGTACCAGCTAAGGAAGAAAAAGAAGAAGTTGTTGCGCCGGTTGCGGCTCCAGAGACGACCGAAGGCGCGCAGAATAAAGAAAATAAATCTCAAACCAAAGAAGAAAAAGGATAAAATTTGGCTATGTTTTTTTTGCGAACGAAATTTTTTATCATTTCAGCTGTTTTTTCGGGAATAGCGATTTTTTTGTTAAGCGCCGATAATTTTTTGTTGGCTCAGAGCGAATTAGACATCAAGTGCGAATGGGCAAACATTGAGCAGGGTGAGGCGAGTTTATCACGAGAGGATTTCCGAGCCCTATTAGAGCAGTGCAAGAAGTATTACGAAGACAAAAACGTTCAATTAGGAAAAGAAATCGGCAAAACCGCCCAGGAGAAAAAAACCCAGGCGAGCCAAATTGCCAACTTGCAAAACAAAATAAAAACCTTGGGAAATCAAATCGCTCAAAGCAATTTAATCATCAAAGATTTGGAGTTGCAGATTTCTAATACTCAATTGTCAATCGGCAAAACCAGCGAGCAGATAGAGGGCTTGAGAATAAGCTTGACCAATCTTTTGCAATTAAGGTACGAAGAAGACCAACGAACATTGGTTGAGATATTTTTGGCGGAAAAACAGTTTTCTGATTTTTTCAGCAATTTAATTGTTTTGGATAATTTAAATAGTCAGGTTCAAAATCTGCTAAAAAATATCAAAAATTTAAAGTTGGACTTGGAAGATCAAAAATCCGATATGGATAGCGAAAAGAAGGATTTAGAGAATGTAGTGGTTATGCAAACCCTGCAGAAAAACGACAGCGCCAAGAAAAAGAGCGAAGAGGAATATCTTTTAAAATTAACCGAGAAGGACTATCAAAAATATCTGCAAGAGCGAAAAGACGCTCAAGATAAAGTTAGCAAAATCGGCAGCTTATTGTTTGAATTATTGGAAGTGCCTGAAGGCGGAATTTCAGTGGAAGACGCCATTGCCATTGCCAAGGAAGCAGGCAAGCTCACCGGTATTCGGCCTGCTTTTTCTTTGGGTGTTCTTTGGCAGGAAACGAGAATCGGTAAATTAAAAGGCGGCTGTTATCTGAAAAATACAAGCACTGGCGAAGGTATTTACATTAAGAGCGGCAATAAGGCCCCCCGGACGATGAATCCAAAGGCAAGAAGTTATGAAAAGAATTCCGATGTCTATTATTTTTTAGAGATTGTCAAAGGGTTAAACGAGTCCGGCAAATTAAAAACCGACCCTTACACAACGGCTGTTTCTTGCTGTATGATAAAAGACGGCAGTTATTTTGGCTGGGGAGGAGCCATGGGTCCAGCGCAATTTATTCCTAACACCTGGATGCTTTATAAAGGGGCCGTAGAACAAAAATCCGGCAGCTCGCCGGCAAACCCATGGAATATCAGAGACGCTTTTTTGGCTAATGCTTTGTATTTAAAGGACTTGGGCGCTAAAAATAACGATTATACCACGGAAATGAGAGCGGCTTTAAAATATTTTGGTTGCACCACTTCCTGGTGTGAAACCTATTACGGTCGGCCGGTGATGACGGTGGCTTCGTGTTTTCAGCAATATATTGATAAAAACTCAATGTCGGTTGACTGCAAGGACTTAATATTCTAAACTTAAGTTAGTGTTGCATTTAATAAGCGATCGCTTATATTTTGCAACACTCAATCTTTTAGTGTCTCCTGCAGTTTAGAGACGACATCGTCTAATTTTCCGCGCATTATTTTTTCAAGATTGTGCCAACTCTTGCCAACGCGGTGGTCGGTGAGCCGGTCCTGGGGAAAGTTGTAAGTTCTGATTTTCTCGGCTCGCTCCATTTTACCGATTTGGATTTTTCTTTCTTGTAAAATTTGGTTTTGCGCGGCATTTTTTTTCATTTCAAAGAGTTTTGTTTGAAGAATGGTTAAGGCGGCTCTTTTATTATCTTCTAAACCTCTTTCCACTTGCGAGCAAACCACCAAGCCGCTGGGCAGGTGGGTAATTCGCACCGCGGTTTGACGTTTATTAACGTTTTGCCCTCCTGGGCCCGATGATTTATAAAAATCCATTTTAATTTCTGACGGATTGATTTTTATTATTTCGGTTTCCGGGGGCCTAACTAAAACAGCCACTGAAACCGTGGAGGTATGCAGCCGGTTGTTTTTTTCAGTTTGCGGCACTCTTTGCACCCGATGAACTCCGGCTTCATATTTCATTTTTTGCAGAACATTCTCGCCTTTAAGTTCAAAAGTAATTTGTTTCAATCCGTTTAAATCCGAGTAATTGGCATCTAACACAAAACAGCGCCAATTTTGTAATTGGGCATATTTAGAATACATTTCAAACAAGTCCCTTGCGAAGATTGAGGCCTCGTCGCCTCCGGCGCCGGCCCTGATTTCAACGATAATAGATGAAACCATAGTAAATTTCTAATTATTCTAATTATTCTAAAGAAATCCCAAGCCCCAATGCCTAAAATATTTTTAATTTTTCATTTCTTGTTTCTTTTTGGGATTTGGTCATTGGGCATTATTTAGAATAATTAGAATAATTAGGATAATTAGAATAATTAGAATAATTAGAATAATTAGAATAATTAGAATAATTAGAATAATTAGAATAATTAGGTTAATTCTTTCTTACTTGT
>CAYVXQ010000007.1:0-2679 GCA_964454625.1 uncultured Candidatus Saccharibacteria bacterium | reverse complement strand
ATAATTAGAATAATTAGAATAATTAGAATAATTAGGTTAATTCTTTCTTACTTGTTTCTTTGCCAGCCGTTGTTTAAATTTTTCCACTCTTCCAGCAGTGTCAATAAACTTGTCTTTGCCGGTATAAAAAGGATGGCACTTAAAACAGACCTCTGTTTCAATATAGTCCTTAGTTGAGCCAACTTCAAAAACATTGCCGCAAGCGCAATGTACCTGGGCCTTGGGAAAATATGCAGGATGAATTTTTTCTTTCATACTTTGATTGTTGCTTTTTATGAAGTATTTTGCTATTATAATTTATCTTTGAAAAAAAGCAAGGTTTCAAATCTTTTAAGTTTTTTGCGGAGTTTACAGGGGTCAGACCCCTGTAAAAAACTCTGTGACCCTTGTGGAGTATTTATGACTATTTCAAATAACAACAACACTAATAATAACGACACTAATGAGTTGATAAATGAGGAAAATTTGCCGGCAGCCGATAATGGTCTTATTGAGTCCGACCCGCGAATAGAGGATATGATTACTGCTGGCGTACACTTGGGGCACCGCGCTTCCAAGCTTCATCCGCGAATGGAGCCCTTGGTGGTTGGTTTGAAAAACACCACTCATGTGATAGACCTGAAAAGCACGGTTCAATATTTAGATGAAGCCCTGTCTTTTATCGGTCAATTAAAAAAAGAAGGCAAAAACCTGATTTTGGTCTGCACCAAACCGCCTTTGCGTTTTTTAGTTAAGCAAATAGCCGAGGACTTGGCTTTGTCTTATGTAATAGAACGTTGGTTAGGCGGCACTTTCACTAATTTTCCTGTGATTCGCAGCCGGGTTAAATATTACCTTGATTTGCGGCAAAAGAAAGACAGCGGAGAACTGGAAAAATACACCAAAAAAGAAAAGGCGCAGTTTGAAAAAGAACTGGCTGATTTGGAAAGAAAGTTCGCCGGCATTGCCAATATGGAAAAATTACCCGAGGCAGTTTTTGTTTGCGATATTGTGCGCGATAAACTGGTTTTAAAAGAAGCCAAAGAAAAGGGGATTAAAACCATTGGTTTAGTTGACACCAATGCCGACCCGCTGGCCGTGGACTTTTTCATCCCAGCCAACGATGATGCGATAACATCAGTGAGGTACATATTGGAGAGAGTGAAGGAAGTTATTTTGAACAATAAATCCTAAACGTAAAACTATAAAAAACACAAAACACAGAGCACAAAGCACAAACAAAGCACAAAGCACAATTTTCAAAACACAAACTAAATTCTTGATTCCGTTTGTGCTTTGTGTTTTGGAGATTGTGTTTTGTTTGTAATTTGTGTTTTGTAATTTGTGCTTTATGCTCAACATTGATTTACTCAAACAACTCCGTGAACAAACCGGCATTTCAATGATGGAATGTAAGAAGGCATTAGAAGAATCCAACGGCGACTTGAAGCGCGCCAAAGAAATTTTGCGCGAAAAAGGCAAGGAGCTCATAAAAGGCCGTGAGAGCAGAGCGGCTGGCAAGGGTATTATTAAAAGTTATATTCACGCTAACGGTAAAATCGGGGTTTTACTGCAAATAAACTGCGAAAGCGATTTTGTGGCAAAATCAGAGCCGTTTATATCTTTAGCTCATGAGCTTTGTTTGCAAATTGCCGCTTCAGTGCCTTTGTTTGTTAAAACAAGCGAGATTAGCGAAGCTCTTTTAGAACAAGAAAAAAAAATTTATCGCAAACAGTTTGCTGATTCGGGCAAACCAGCCGAAATGTTGGAGAAAATCGTCAATGGCAAGCTGGAAAAATATAAAAAAGAGGTCTCGCTTTTGTCTCAACCCTGGGTGAAAGACCCAAACAAGACCGTGCAGGAGTTAGTTGAAGAAGCCCGCGTTAAAACCGGCGAAAACATTGAGGTGGTTAGATTTACTCGTTTTGAAGTTTAGGATGGCAGACTGTCCGAAAACTCCAAATTTTGCCATTTGTCATTCTGAATGAAGTGAAGAATCCCAATGTTTATGCAGGTTCTCGAAGTTGAGATTTTTCGCCTTCGGCTCAAAATGACAGTTTTCGGACAGTCTGTCCCTTTCATTATGTTATCTTCAATCTTTTTAATTGTTTTGGTTTTATCCGCGGGCGGGCTGATTTTTTTGCTTGTCCGCAAAATGCCGATTTTAGCGGCTTGTTCAGTGGAAGATTCCAAAGCCCCTGAAACATTAACATCAGAGGCAATCGTGGCCCAAGAAAAAGCCAAGCTTTTAAGCCGAAAGTTTTTAATTTTTATTGCCAAGAAAGCACTTTTTTTATTGCGCGGCTTGGAAAAAAATATTCAACGAATCTCGGAAAAAACGAGGCGGTTTTATCGGCGTCAGCGAAAAAAAGAAGATATTCAGGAGGATGTGGTTAAAAAACAAGAGGAAATTTCCAAAAACAGCAATTATTGGCAGAGCATTAGGCATGGCCTCCATGGCCGTAAAAAGAAAGAGAAGATTAAACCGACAAAGTAACCGCCGTCTTAGCTCAATGGCAGAGCAACGCTTTTGTAAAGCGAAGGTTCGCGGTTCAAGTCCGCGAGACGGCTATTTTAAAAACCCTGTTTTATCAGGTTTTTTACTTTTTTTAGGAATTGGAAATTTAAATATGGCAAAAGTTATTGAAAAATTTTATTGCAAATCATCTTTTGATAGCCCCGCTTCTTTTAGAACAGAAA